>ONFH01000083.1 GCA_900317015.1 uncultured Erysipelotrichaceae bacterium
AGCGACCGTTGTCGTCTTACGCTACATGGCGTGGCAGAGATACCACTTCCATTGGGCGAAGCACAATGGGAGTGGAGAATTCATGAGATCGTAATCGCTCATCATTATAAAAAAGGCATTGGCTGTATCATAGTCGCCATCTGTGTCCATGCCCTCTTTGATTCGATGTTCTATGGTGCGCTTTTTATTGCGTTAGAAGGAGGATTATTATTGCTTGTTTTTGATGCTCTTTATCATGAAACGGACCAAAGTGCATTGTTAAAAAAGGTTGCTTAATTCTCAAATGATGAGGCATGCAAAAGTGCCTCTTTTTATTATTGCGAGGAAAGAGGAACCGCTTTACAATAAATAACAGGTGAAGGATTATGAATAAAAGTACGGATTTCATTAAGGGCAATATTTTCAAAAGCATTTTATTTTTCAGTTTACCGCTATTAGTGGGCAACTTGTTCATGCAATTTTATAATACGGTCGACAGTTATATCGTCGGCAATTATGTCAGTGCCCAGGCCTTAGCAGCTGTTGGTCAGTCGACACCGATCGTCAATGTCATCGTTGGCTTCTTTATGGGCTTATCGACAGGAGCCGGTGTTGTCGTCAGTCAGTTCTATGGTTCGGAAGATCAGCGTCGTATGTCCTTGGCGATTCATACGGCGATGGCCTTTTCACTTGTTTTATGTGTCATCTTTACGATCTTAGGTCTGGCAACGTGTACGCCGATCTTGCATTTTATCAAATGTCCCCATGATATTATGGATATGGCCTCGCTTTATTTGCGTATCTATTTCTGGGGCATCTCCTTCAACTTGATCTACAATATGGCCTCCGGGATCTTAAGAGCTGTTGGGGATTCGAAAAGACCACTTTACTATTTGATCGTTTCCTCACTGGTCAATATTGTTTTGGATTTTCTATTTGTCCTTGGCTTTCATTTAGGTGTAGCCGGAGCAGCTTATGCCACATTGATTGCTCAAGGCGTCAGCTGTTTCTTAGCACTGTTCCATTTAATGAAGACAGATGAAAATTATCGCTTAGAGTTAAGAAAACTGCGTTTTGATGTGCCAACGTTAACGCGTATCGTCAAGATCGGCATTCCAGCTGCCTTACAGATTTCCATCATTTCTTTCTCGAATGTCTATGTTATGAGTTATATCAATGCCTTTGGTACGACGGCTGTCGCCGGCTATTCATCTTATGTCAAGATCGATGGCTTTGTGATCATTCCAATTCAAGCCTTTTCGATGACCGTAACGACCTTTACAGGCCAGAACTATGGGGCCCGACAGTTTAAAAGGATCCGTCAAGGTATGTATGCGACGATCCTTATGAGTACGATCGTTTCGACAATCTGTGTTATCATTATTTATTTCTTTGGACGAAACCTTGTAGGCTTGTTTACAAATCGTCAGGATGTCATCAATTATGGCTACAAGATGGCACAGGTCTTCATGCTTGGCTATTTGATCATCTCGATTCCCAATGTCATGACCGGTGTTTTAAGAGGTGTTGGGAAATCATTTGTACCGATGATCGTACTGATCTTCTGTTATGTCATCTTAAGACAGATCTATCTCGCCATCGTGACAAAAATCAGCAGTTCGATTGCGGTCGTTTATGCTGGCTGGCCAATCACATGGGTTATCTGTGCGATTATTTTGATGATCTACTACAAGCTTGTTTTCAAACTGCCGGAAGAGTTAGATTGACAAAACTTTAGAATCTATGTTACATTGAAATTGCCTAGGAGAGTGTATTTCCTACAACATATATAAGGGAACCTGACTGTCGTCTAATGGTGTTGAAGGCCCACTATAAGTGGGGATCCTAATATTAGGCACAAGGTACCCACCTGTACATAACAGGGAGATGAAGACCTAGGAAGTTTTGTGCGAAATCATAAAGCGGACTCCTCAATTGAGGAGTTTTTATTTTGCTCATCAAAAGAAATGTTGCGGAATTTTCCGCAACAAGTCCTCCTATAATTTAAAATCACTCAAAAAAGTCCGTAAAAAATTCCAAAATATTAATAAAAATGAAAATTTCTTATGGAACTGATCAAAAATTTCATTATAATGTTCCGACTGTAAGGGAAGTGAAGTAGTTTTTTTGAGGAGGATTTTTTATGTTGTTAGAAAGCAAAGTGGAAAAACTAAAAATTTCTACAAGTGAGAGGGCGGTGATCAAATACATCAGCCAGATCAAGACACAAGCCGTCAAGATGAGTGAGGATGAATTAGCCAGTGGGTCTTATACATCAAAGGCGACCGTTTCAAGAGCTATCAAACATGCTGGTTACCGTAGCCTCAGTGAATTTCGCCGGGAATTTGAAGTCGAATCACAATATATGATGCAGTCGTACTATAACATGAATCCGAATATGCCATTTGAACGTGAAGAGAGCTTATTATCGATGATCAATAAGATCTTTGATCTCATGCATGAAGCATTGTGGGATACAAAGATGCTTCTCGAGCAGAATCAGGAGGAATTAGATCAAGCCATTACGCTTCTCAATGAAGCAAAGTTTATTCATGTTTGTGGCTCGCCTTATGGTCGTGAGCTGGCTCATATCTTTGTCAATGATATGAGTAAGATCGGGCGTTTAGTCAACGTCATTGCCAACGGACAATATTTAAGCAGTGTCGTGACGAAAAAAGATGTTGTGATCTGTATCTGTTATGAAGATGATCGCCATGAACAAAAAGAACAATTAAAAACATTACGTGATCTCAATGTGCCGGTCATTTTGATCTCCGCCTTAGGAAAGAATCCATTAAAAGAGTTAGCAACTGTTTTCTTACCGGTGACAAGTCGTGAGAATGTGTATTTCAAAGTGAAGGGCTTTGCGACACAAATCAGTGCCTTGATGATCTTCAATGCCTTATACAGCGGTTATTTCTTAAATAAATATGATGAGCATGTGGAAACGATCCGTCTAAATCAAAATATTTAGAGAATGCATATTCATTGATTCTTACTGCTAGATTTAGTACATTTAATTTGAGGTGAAGACAATGAAAGATATTCTTATGTTTTATTTAGAGGATTGTGGGTATTGTGCCAAAGCGCACAAGGCACTTGATGAACTGATGCAGGAACATCCTGAATATCAGGCATTACATATTAAAAAGGTCGAAGAAAGTCAGAATCCAGAATTTGCGGATCAGTTCGACTATTATGCCACACCAACGTTCTATGTCGGTGATGATAAGATCTTTGAAGCACATATTGGTATGACTTATGATGATATCAAGGCAGAAGTTGCCAAGGTGCTTGAGACGGCCATGAAATAATAAGAAGGATTGTTCAAAGCGCATTGGACAATCTTTTTCTTTATTTGGATGCCAAAAATCATATTATCAATAATTTACGTATAAAAATTGTAAATATCTAGAATAAATTTAGCTTAAAAATAAATCAGAGTGAAAAATTAAGAAATTCTTAATAATTTCTTCACATTCAAAAATATATAGCTCCCATCGGCTTAATTTCAATTTTTGAAAAAATCACTAGATTTTCACTATATTGACGACTAAAAATCATATTGATAAACTTAAGCATAGGATTTTTAGGAGGTATATTTTAATGAAAGTATTAAAGGCAGCGCTTGCTCTGTCAATGGCAGCAGCAGTGCTAACAGGCTGCGGAGGCTCATCCTCTTCTGACAGCAATGTTTTCAGAGTCGCTAAAATGGGTGACATCATGACCCTTGACTCAACTCAAGCATATGATACAACATCGCTTGAATGTATCCACATGATGAACGAAGGTCTTATGGGCGTAGGCAAAGACGGTAAAATGGTCAAGATGCTTGCAAAAAGCTATAAGACAAGTAAGGACAAGAAGACTTGGACATTCACTTTAAAAGATGGTTTAAAGTGGACTGATTCAAAAGGAAAGACAACTCCTTTAAAGGCTTCAGATTTCGTCTTCTCTTGGAGAAAAGGTTTAAAAGGTGAATACAACTACATCATTTCTGATGATGGTGCTGGTATCAAGAATGCGACTAAGATCATCGACAAGGGTACAAAGGCTACTACTAAAGATTATAATTCATTAGGCGTTAGTGCTCCAGATGACAAGACATTAGTTGTTAAACTTGAAAGACCTTGTCCATATTTCTTAGACATCATGACTTACCCTGTATTCTATCCACAGTGTGAATCATTCGTTAAGAAAGCTGGCAAGAACTATGCAAATGATGTTGATCATTTAATTACTTGTGGTGCTTTCCAGGCTAAGTCTTGGACGAAGTCAAACACAATTTCATTCGTTAAGAACAAGAATTATTTCGATGCTAAAAACGTTAAGTTAGATGGTGTGACTTATTCATTAGGTCAGGATGCGAAGACTGCAAGTGCTTCATTTGCATCAGGCAAGATCGACTTTGCACCAATCAACTCTTCATTAGTTGATAAGTATAAGAATACTAAGAACTATCGTGTTGATAAGATGGGCTTCGTTTATTACTTAAACTTCAACTTCACAAGAAAAGTAATGGCTAACAAGAACATCCGTGCTGCATTATCATATGCGATCAACCGTGATGACTTCTGCAAATCAATCTTAAAAGATGGTTCAGTGAAAGCTGATGGTATCGTTGGTAAGGAAATGTGCTATGATCCAGTTTCTGGTAAAGATTTCCGTGATCAGAATGGTAACTTCACTTACTATGATATGAAGAAAGCTCAGAAGTACTTAGACAAAGGCTTAAAGCAGTTAGGCAAGAAATCAGTGACAATTCAGTTATTATATTCTACAAATGAAAATCCATGTTCTCAGATCGCTCAGTACTTACAGAACTCATTCTCTAAGTTAAAAGGCTTAAAGATCGATATGAAGGCTACTGTTCGTCAGGGTCGTATTGATTTACAGGCTAAGAAAGATTTCGATATGACGATCTTAAACTGGGGTCCTGACTACACTGATCCAACAACTTACTTAAATATCGGTCTTTCTACAAACTCTAACAACCGTGGTTTCTACAAGAACAAGAAGTATGATGCAGTCTTACATAAAGCCGCTAATACATTAGATGAAGAAGCTCGTTGGAAGTTATTATTAAAGGCTGAAAAGATGTTCAATGAAGATTATGTTGATGTTCCAATCTATCAGATGTCTCAGTCTTCAATCATGAATCCAAAATGGCATAACTTAATTTATAAGAATGCTATGGGTGCATCTTATACATATACTTACATGTATAAAAAATAAAATTTGAAATCAAGGAGGTGATCTCATATCACTTCCTTTTTCTTTTAGAACCATCATTTTTGTTTCCAATTGATGTTGCACGTGGTAGTATTTACACGAGGTGAGAAACAATGTCTGCTAAATCAGAAAAAAATCTCAAGAGCGTCTTAGAGATCTTATCCTATGGAGAATCGCTCACCAGAGATGAGCTAGAAAAACGTTCAGGGGTTTCTAGGTTTGGTGTGACTCAAGCTTTGAAAAAGCTCGTGAGTGATCAGACGGTCGTCATGACCCGTCCATCACGTACAAACCTTTATCAGATTGAAAAAGATTATTTCCATATTGGGACGCTGGAAGTCTATCATGTGGATAAATATTCTTTCTATGAATTTAAAAGCTTCAATTTACATGGCGAAGTCGTCTATAAAGATTTTATCGAGAATATGGAAGAATCCCTTGATGCTTTATTAGATCACATTGGTGAATTCTTAAAACATGATTCCTTGATCACATGCTTTGGTATTTCGGTACCAGCGCCATGTTATAAAGGAACGGTTTATCCAGGGGCGATCTCTTATCTTGATAATATCGATCTCAAGAAGTTATTAGAGACACGCTTCCCGTTGAAAGTGGCTATTCAAAACGATGCGAATACTGCCGTTATTGGATATATTGCGCATCAGCCGGAGATCAATGATGCTGTTCTTCTTTATCAGCCAAACAATGTCGATATTGGCGTTGGTATCATTATTAATAAGAAGCTGTACTTAGGTCGTAATGGGATGACCGGAGAATTAAAGATGCTTCATGATCAGACGATGGGGAATGCGGTCACATCATTAAAGAGTACCCTGCAGCGTGTGATCCTATTGTTAAATCCTGAAAAGGTTATCGTTCATTCCTTGATCCTTGATCATTTGGAATTCGTCAGACATCTTGATAACGTTCCAGAGATCATGCAGCCAGATGTTGAAATTATTAAAAATATTGGTCAGCTCTTTGATTGGGGCTTAATGAAATTAGCCATTGAAGCCCTCTATGAAGATAAAGAAGCAAATTGATTGCGTAAAATTTAAAATCCTGTATAGTATGAGTTGAGGTGAAACAAAGATGGAAAAATTAACAAACGAAACATTTACAACAACAATTAACAATGAACACTTAGTCTTAGTTGACTTTTATGCAGATTGGTGTGGTCCTTGCAAAATGATGCATCCAGTCTTAGAAGACATCAATAACAATAATGATAAGGGCTTAAAGATCGCCCAGATCAATGTGGATGACTATCCAGAAGTGGCCGCTAACTATGGCGTACAGTCAATTCCTAACATGATCTTATTCAAAGATGGTAAGCCAGTCAACCAGGTCATCGGTTTCATGAATAAGGATGCTTTATTAGCAAAACTTGGTGGCGATTTAAACTAAGAAAATGACCTCTGCAAAGCAGAGGTTTGCTTTGAATCATATAAATTGTACAAAATAAAATTTTAAGCAAGTAAATATAAAGGAGAAAGCAAAATGGAAAAATTAACAAATGAAACATTTACAACAACGATTCATAATGAACACTTAGTCTTAGTAGACTTTTATGCCGACTGGTGCGGCCCTTGCAAAATGATGCATCCAGTCTTAGAAGACATCAATAACAATAATGATCAGGGCTTAAAGATTGCCCAGATCAATGTGGATGACTATCCAGAAGTGGCAGCTAATTATGGTGTCCAGTCAATTCCAAATATGATCTTATTCAAGGATGGAAAGCCAGTGAATCAGGTCATTGGTTTCATGAATAAGGATGCTTTATTAGCAAAGTTAAGTAACGATCTGAATTAAGAAAATCATAAGAATAATTTCCTTTTATCCCGCATCGTTCTTCATTATAATAAGTGTGTAGAAATAAAGGGGTCTTAGAAATGAAAAAGGGTATTTATATTTGTGCGTTATGTCTTGCTTTCGTTCTTGTCTGCGTGAATGTGAATGCTAAAAATACAACTATGACTGATGTCTTAAATGCCTATCAGAAAGGTGATTATGACACCGCAGTCGACTTAGCAAAGAGTCTTCCAAAGACATATAAAGATCCAGCAGTCAAAGCATTAAGCAAGAAAGCAAAGAAAGCCTATAAGAAATTATTAAAGAAGAAAAATGCCAATGAATATTATTTGATCGATCTTGATCAGGATGGTTCTCCAGAACTGGCTTATACGACAGGCGCTTGTGAAGCAAACATGAAATTAAATGTCGTAAGTTATAATAAGAAGATCGTCAATCGTGGCAAAATCAATTGTGGGGAAATGTATTTTGCAGCTGATCCAGATGACCATACGATCGTTTATGAATATGGCCATATGGGTTACGAAAGTGTTGGTACGATTGCTTTAGTTGATGGCAAAGTTAAGGCGACAAAGTTAAACGAACGTGAAGATGTCAAAGATTATCTTGAACTGCCATATGTATTAAGTAATCATTTAAACAAAAACTTTGAACTCACTTACAAGATGAACTAAGAAGGTCTCGTACCTTCTTTTTCTTTTGATTTCATATTCCGTTCATTTTTCTTTATTAAAGTGTCACTTGGAAAACTTAAGCGAACTTTAAGCTCAAGAGAACGCTTTGTGTTTTTCTTTCCTTTTTATTTGAACGTGGTAAAATATTTTTTATATGGAGGTATATTACACCTATATGAATAAAATCATGGAATATGGCCAGGATATTTTAGAGTCTCCAACGTATTTGCGACAGAAACATTATATCCAGCATGGAAAAGTGTCTGTTTATGAACATTGCTTAAATGTCTCTAAGATGTGCCTGTTTCTTGCTTCTGTTTTGCATCTTCATGTTGATGAAAGAGCGCTTGTTCGAGGAGCCCTTTTACATGATTACTTCTTATATGACTGGCATGAGCCAGGACATTCATGGCATGGTTTCACTCATCCCGAAGCGGCCTTAGAGAATGCCTGCCGTGACTATCAGCTAGGTGACATAGAAAAAGATATGATCAAGAAACATATGTTTCCTCTGACTGTCGTCCCTCCACGTTATAAGGAGAGTGTCCTTATAACAATTGCGGATAAGCTTTCTGCAATTGATGAAACCATTCACAGATACTGAGGGATACTATGATATATGTAACGGGCGATCTTCATGGCGATATCGATATCGCAAAATTATTAGATGAAAACTTCATGCAAGCCGTGACAAAGGATGATTATGTCATCATCTGCGGCGATTTTGGGCTGATCTGGAAACCGGCCGAAAATCCCAATGAGACAGACTGGCTCGACTTTCTAGAAGAACAGCCTTACACGACTCTTTTTGTCGACGGCAATCATGAGAACTTCACCCGTTTAAATCATGAGTATCCAAAAGTTTTTGTTAATGGCGGCTATGCCCATCAGATCCGTTCTTCCATCTATCATTTAATGCGTGGTCAGGTCTTCACGATTGAAGGAAAGACTTTCTTTACGATGGGTGGGGCAACGTCTATTGATCGTTTCTTAAGAATCGAAGGACGTTCCTGGTGGAAAGAAGAGCTGCCAAATGAGCAAGAATATAAGGAAGCTGTCATTAATTTAATGAAGCATTGTAACCAGGTGGATTATGTGATCACGCATTGTCTGCCAACATCTTTGCAGGAACATCTTCCTAAATATACAGTTCCTGATAATCTGACGAGCTTTCTTGATTGGGTCGCCCATATCTTAAAGTTTAAGAAATGGTATTGTGGGCATTATCATTTGGATACTCAGATCAATAATAAGTTTAGAGTTTTATATAATGATATTATTTCCATTGATAATGAAATTTATAGTGATGAGATCGAATGAGGTGTGCAAACATCTCATTCTTTTATTTTGCCTTAAATCAACCTTAAATTTTCTTAAAATTCTTAAGAGAAACCATAGATTGCAAGATTTGAAAATGTATTCGCTTACATATAGAGGAAATGAAACTTTGTTTCTTAAAATAGTCACAAATACGGAATAAAATCCTAATATTCTTAAGAAATCATGTGAAAAAATGTATATTTCTTATGATTGTCTTACGTGATTCTTAATTTTTTCTTAAAAAATAGGTTGACTTTAAACGAAAAATCTTTAATAATAGACACAGATTTCGAAAGGGGAAATAGATAGAATGTTAATCCGCCAGAATAATTTAAACATTACAGCTCATAAAAAATTAATCGTTGTTTTAGCTTTAATCGCAGCTTTAATCGTACCATTTGCCTCATATGTACATTATGCATCAAAGATCGTTGATGTTTCTGCAGTGACGAATGCCGTTGTAGAAAAAGCTGAATCAAGACTTGGTTCACGTTATGTCTATGGTGCCTGCCACAGCTATTCACAGATTAAAAATAGAAACCAGAGAGCATTTGACTGCTCAGGTCTAGTGAACTGGACTTACTATCAGGCTGGTGCTTCCATCGGTATCAACACTTCTTCTTCATTAGCAAGCAAGGGTTCTTCAGTATCTTATAATAACTTAAAAGCTGGTGACATCGTTCTCTTCCCTGGCCATGCAGGTGTTTACATCGGCAATGGGAAAATGATCCATGCGCCAAACAGCCGTTCAAGAGTAAAGGTTGACAGCATTGCCGGTTACTGGAAGAGCAGATTTAGATGTGGTCGTCGTGTCATCCAGGCAACTAGCACAAAGACGATCAATGAATCTAATGAAAAAACAACCTCTGCGACAAAGTCTTCCATCGTATCTAAGACATATACAGCTGGTTCATATAAATTAAGTACGACAATGACAGTGAGAAAAGGTCCTGGTGTCGGTTATGGCATCGCTGGTGCTTTATCTGCTGGTCAGACAGTCAAAGCGAAAAAAATCGTCAATGGTCGTTGGGCAAAGATCTCTTACAATGGGAAAACTTGCTACGTATCGTTGGTATACGCATCAAAACTTTAAACACAAGGTCTCAAACGAGACCTTTTTTTCATACACTTTTGTCATAGAGAAAATAAAAATGCACCGCATAGCGGTGCATAATGGATCTTATTTTGTGACCATCTGAATAAATTGTGGATCATATTTTGAATAGGCGTATTCTCTTGCCTCATCACTTTTATAGCTTTGGTATTCCTGTGGTCTTGCGACATAGTTCTTCCAGTAATAAAGTGCCATGATCAGAGATGCCAACTGATGATCATCACCATCAGTCATGTAAATATGAAAGTCGACCATGTGGTCGTGTTCGATCTGTCTTTCTAATTCCAACTGACCAATCTGCGTATCTGCTTTAAATAATGAGAGGGCCATGTCACGAGAACTGAAATGGATGGCATATAAATCATATTCAATGTCGCCAAGAAGCAGCTGATTAAACTTTAAGTCATTATGAACTTTAAAGTCTTCATAGATCGTTCCTAGCTCTTCATCATCACTGCTTAAAACATAGGCATTCTGCTTTTTGGATTCCTCATGTTCTTCAGGTGTAAGTGTATAGTCCAAACCATTGAATGTGATCTCGAAGCTTTTCTTATGATAGCGCACATGACCAAGTGGGTGTGTTTCATCACAGATCTCGAATGAAACATCTTTACCGTTGGATGGTTCTTGTTTGATCGTATAAATCATAGTTATCATTCCTTTTCTATTTTTTATTATACATAATATTTTGAAATTATTGTGAACTTTTTTGAAATATCAAAAATCAATTCAAATGCGAGTTGTAATCTTCTATTAAAAAGGGCAGAGTACCACGTCCATATCTCTGATATGGGCGTGGATGAATGCCCCCTCACTGATTCTGAATATAAGA
>ONFH01000150.1 GCA_900317015.1 uncultured Erysipelotrichaceae bacterium
AAATAAAGATCTAGATCCATAGTATCACCCGCTTCATTATATCACAAAAAAAGTCTCTATTTTTCTTTGATCTCCATTATAATAATCTTAGAAGGAATTCTTATTTAAAAAGAAATTATTCTTATCACTTTGACTTAATTACGCCACATACGATCCCAGCATCTACAAAAAGCAATTTTCGATTGCTCGTTTTCTGCACTTACTTTTATGGCCCTATTTATTCTAAAAAGGCTATCTATGAAAAAGTTGGCAGGTATGACTTTAAATATCCTGCCAAAGATGGAAGGCTAACTTATGGTCTTTCTAAAAAAATGAAAAGTTTGCCATTTAAATATCAGCATGAGTTAGTGACAAATGGAAAGACAGCTTATTTTCTTAGTGGTGCAGTAGATGAGAAAGCCGACAAAGCGACACTCAAACTGATCTCTTATGGCTTAAAAAACAAGTCAACAGGAAACACTTTATGCTCGAACACTAGGCAGTGAAATAAACAGCACAGACAATTTCAGTGTCTATGCTTATAAATCAAAATATTGTCTTATTCAGATGAACGATAAAATGTATTCACTCAACGGTCAGACGAAAAAGCTGAAGAAGATGTAAAAAAGTCGCAATCATGCGACTTTTTCTATGCTTTATGATAATTGATCTTTTTCACATTGCCCTTAACGGGATATTTTTTCAAAAGATCCTGTTCGATCTCTTCCATCGTATAACCAGAGGCTTTGACCAAAGCGCTCAGATCATAATAAAGACCTTCTATGGCTTCTTTAGAAACATCATTCTTGAAAGTCTGAACTTTCGTATTCAGATCTTCATAAAGAGCTTTTTGATCAATGGCCTTTTCATCGATCACGTCAAAAAGACGATCAAGCGGATCAGCACATTCATAAGGGAAGACTTCTTCAAAGAAGCATGAATAACTGCCAGTATGACAAGCAGCCCCTTTCTGATGAACAAAGATCAACAACGTATCCTGATCACAGTCAAGATACATACCAACGATCTTCTGAATATGTCCGGATGTCTCACCTTTATGCCATAGAGTCTTTCGTGAACGAGAATAGAAACATGTTTCTTTATTTTTTAACATGTATTCATAGCTTTCTTCATTCACATACGCTAACATCAAAACTTCTTTTGATTCGACATCCTGTACAATGGCAGGAACGAGGCCATTCATCTTTTTAAAATCTGGTCTCATACACGGTTTCTCCTTACAGGGATCCCACGCTCAGCGCAGATTTCTTTGACTTCATCCACTGTTGCTTCACCAAAGTGGAACAGTGAAGCAGCCAAAGCGGCATCACAATTCGTCTTTTCAAACACATCGGCTATATCTTCTTTACCGCCACAGCCACCAGAGGCAATGACAGGAACATGAACGACATCCATAACGGCATTGAGCATATCGATATCAAAACCATCACGTGTACCATCGGCATCCATACTTGTTAATAAGATCTCACCGGCACCTAAGGCTTCACCTTTCTTGACCCAATCGATCAGATCAATACCGGTATTTTCACGACCACCGGCAATATAAACATCATAGCCACTGTGATCTTCTCTGGCCTTAGCATCAACAGCTAAGACAACACACTGAACACCAAATTCATCGCTGGCATCTTTGATCAATTGAGGATTCTTGATGGCAGCCGAATTGACAGAGACCTTATCAGCACCCGCTGCTAAGATCATACGGAAGTCATCCAATGTTCTGATGCCCCCACCAACACATAGGGGAATCGTCAATTCACTCGCAGCGCGCTGGATCAGATCTTTAATGATCTCACGATGTTCATAAGTTGCCGTAATATCCAGGAAGACCACTTCATCAGCACACTGACGATCATATTCCTTGGCCAGTTCAACAGGATCACCAACATCCTTTAGGCCAACGAAGTTGACACCTTTGACAACTTTTCCATCTTTAATATCTAGACACGGAATAATTCTTTTAGCCAACATTTTTAATCACCTCTTCAAGATGCACGGCTCCTTCATAGTAAGCCTTGCCAACGATACAGCCATAATAGCCGAGCTCATTTACTTTATAAATATCCTGATCATCCTTGACCCCGCCTGAGACGACAAAGTTGATTTTTGAATGTTTAGCAATCTCTTCATAGACTGGGAAAGATGGACCCGTCAAAGTTCCATCCTTGGAGATGTCGGTGCAAACGATCGTCGTGACGCCAGCCTCTTCAAGCGTTTGAATAAAATCAAGATAATTGACCTGACTTGTTTCCAGCCAGCCTGACGTGGATACAAAGCCATTTTTAATATCAACACCAACGACGATACGATCAGGACCAAAACGCTTGATACATGATTTAACAAATTCCGGATTTGTTAAAGCAGCAGTGCCTAAAATAACACGATCAATACCGATCTCATCTAAATAATAAGCAACTGTTTCTTCATTACGGATGCCTCCGCCAAGTTCCATCTTAATGGAGATAGCATCTCTGATCTTCTTGATTGTTTGCGCATTAGCAGTCGTGGCATCTTTAGCACCATCTAAGTCAACGACATGGAGGAACTTAGCCCCCATACCTTCAAATTTCTTTGCAAGTTCTTCGGGATGAGAAGAATAAACAGTCTTTTTTGAATAGTCTCCTTTATAAAGGCGGACAGCTTCTCCGCCCTGGAGATCAATAGCAGGAATGACGATCATTTTTCACACAGCTCCTTAAAGGCACGTAAGATATATTTACCAACTTCACCACTTTTTTCGGGATGGAACTGACAGCCAATGACATTGTCTTTCGCCACTAAGGCTGGCACTTTGGCTCCACCATAATTAGCATAGGCCATTAATTCTTCATCAGGACAAATAGCGCCATAGCTATGAACGAAGTAAACATAATCTCCTTCCTTGACATATTTTAATAAGGGATGATCATGATTGATCACCAGCTGATTCCAGCCCATATGTGGAAGCTTGGCATCGACTTTTAAAAGGTCAACTTCACCTTTCAAAAAACCTAAGCCTTTTGTTTCTTCCACTTCATAGCCCTTTTCAAACAAGATCTGCATACCTAAGCAAATGCCCATGATGGGAATGCCCTTGTCCTTGGCTTTATTTAAAGGTTCGATCAAATTGAACTTTTTCAAGTTCTCCATTGCCACAGGAAATGCCCCAACACCTGGTAAAACGATACCGTCGGCATTTAGGATCTCCTGTTCATCTCTTGTAATGACGACATCTAAGCCCTGTCGCTTCAGACCATTCGTCACACTTGCTAAATTTCCGATATTGTAATCGATCACTGCAATCATTTAAAGGACCCCCTTACTTGAAGACACCTCATCTTTATATTTCTCATCAATAGAGACCGCCTTCTTTAAAGCACGTCCAGTCGCTTTAAACATGGCTTCAATAATATGATGAGTATTTGTCCCGTAGTGTTCATTAATATGTAAAGTCATTAAACTGTTATAACTAAAAGCTCTAAAGAACTCTTCTGTCATTTCTGTTTCATAGTTACCTAAGACCTGCGTAGGAAGGCTCGCATGATAAACAAGGTATGGACGACCAGAAAGGTCAAGATCCACAGTAACTAATGCTTCATCCATTGGAATCGTAAATGATCCATAACGGACGATGCCTCGTTTATCCCCCATGGCTTCTCTTAAGGCTTCCCCTAAGGCAATGCCGACGTCTTCAATGGAATGATGAGAATCCACATCAAGGTCCCCATGACAGATCACTTTTAGATCCATACGAGAATGGAAGGCAAAGAGTTCAAGCATATGATTGAAGAAACCGATACCGGTATCGATTTCTGCTTTGCCTGTTCCATCGACATTGAGTTCTAACTGAATAGATGTTTCTTTTGTCGTTCGATCAATTTTTGCCTGACGCATTATTCATCCTCCTCAAAACGGACCTTAATACTATTGGCATGAGCATCTAATCCTTCTAAGTGTGCAAACTTCTGAACATCATCCTTGAAGGTTGCTAAAGAAGCTTTTGGATAATATGAGAACGCTGAATGCTTTACGAAATCATAAACACCTAAAGCTGAATAGAACTTAGCCGTTCCACCAGTTGGTAAAACATGGTTCGTACCTGACATATAATCACCAAGTGGTTCTGGTGAGTATTCACCTAAGAAGATACTGCCGGCATTTTTAATATATGGCAACATCGTCATTGGATCATCCACTAAGACTTCTAAGTGTTCTGGTGCTAATTCATTGCTTAAGTCAATGGCTTCCATAATATCTTTCACAATGACACCACCGCCATAGTGAGCTAAAGAATACTTGATGATATCTTTACGTGGAAGATCTTCAACCTGTCTTTCTAATTCTTGATCCACAGCCTTTGCTAAATCTAAGGATGGAGTAATTAATGTCGCACTGGCTAATTTATCATGTTCAGCCTGGCTCATTAAGTCGGCTGCAATATATTTTGGATTGGCATTTTCATTAGCAACGATCAAGATTTCAGATGGACCAGCGACCATATCGATATCGACTGTGCCGTAACATAACTTCTTAGCCGTGGCAACGAAGATATTCCCTGGACCAACGATCTTATCTGCTTTCTGAACAGAGTTCGTACCATAAGCAGCTGCTGCAACACCTTGAGCGCCACCACATTTATAGATCGTCTTAATGCCAGCGACATGAGCGGCTGCTAAGATGACATCAGACACTTTTCCATCCGCCTTGACCGGAGTGATGATAAACATATTTTTAACCCCTGCTAATGAGGCCGGAATGGCATTCATCATAACTGTTGAAGGATAAGCAGCTGTTCCCCCTGGGACATATAAAGCGACATTTTCAATGCCACGAACCATAGAACCAAGAACGACACCGTCTTCCTTCATCATCGTCCAAGATTTTTCGACCTGGTTCTTATGATAATCTAACAGCTGTTTTTTCGTACGTTCCAAGATACGAATGAAGTCTTCACCGACATTCTGAACAGCTTCCTGCACTTCTTCCTCTGTGACAAGGAGATCAGAAGGACTTTCAATCTTGTAGCCATCAAATTTCAAGCAATAGTTAAAGAGTGCTTCATCACCCTTATTACGGATATTGTTCACGATTTCGGTCACTGATTTATTGACTTCATCAGTGACTTCCTGTTTACGGGTATGAAGCTTATCCTCTAATTCTTTATAACTTCCTTCAAAATTGACGATCTTAAGCATCTTGTTCATCCTCCTTCAATGCATTCATTAATTTCACGATTTCATCTTTCTTATATTTTAAAGACACCTTATTCACGACCATACGAGTGGAGATGTCGGCCACTTTTTCGATCACTTCAAGACCATTGGCCTTTAATGTCGAACCAGTTTCTACGATATCGACGATGGCATCACTTAAACCAACAACTGGACCTAATTCGACGGATCCTTCTAGCTTGATGATCTCAACGTCTTCACGCTTTGAGGCAAAGTAAGCTTTGGCAACATTCGTATATTTAGACGCAATACGCTTACGACGATTGAATGTCTTCGTACGATATTCTGGATAAGCAGCCACCGCAAAGTAGCATTTGCCAATTCCTAGATCTAATAATTCATAGTAATCATCAAAATCAGATTCCATTAAGGTATCTTTCCCCACGAATCCCACATCAACGATGCCATGTTCCAAGAATGTTAAAACATCATTGGATTTGGCAAAAATCATCGAAATGCCATCTTTTGTCTCAATCAATAATTCACGATCCTTATGAATGATCGGATCCATATCAAAGCCTTTCTCGGCTAACATCTTAACGACCTGTTTTTCAATACGTCCTTTGGTAATGGCAATCTTAATCATCGGCTTCGCCCTCCTTAATATAAGCATTTAATAATGTGTTTAAATGATAGGAAAAGCCAATGGCTGGCACATCATTTTCAAAATAGTTGAGCAGCTTGTCATAACGTCCACCAGAAAGGATCGGATAAGCACTATAATAAGAATATAACTTGATCATAACGCCCGTATAGTAAGCCTGCGAAGGAACCATACTGAGATCAAAGATGATCTGATCCTGATGAGAGCTTGTCTGATATAAAGCAGCCATCTGATCGATTGCATCTAATAATTCAAAGTCTTTCACATAATCTTTAAAGGACATCAGTTCTTCGTAATTACCAAAAGCCATTGGTAAGTTCAATAAAAGTCTTGCTAAAGAACCCGTGATGCCACGTTCAGTGACAAACTTCTTCATCTCAGAAATAGATTTCTTCTCTAAGATCGTACTCAGTTTTTCATCCTGTACGAGTTCCATTAAACGTAAATAGAATTTGGCAGAGCCTAATTCGATCTTCAAATTTTTAAGCTCTAAGGTATCCATCGTTTCTTCGATCAAAGTCAAGCATTCCTGATCGCCCGCTTCACCACCAAGACCTAATAGTTCAGTCCCGATCTGATAAAGCTCACTGCTTCTGCCTTTATGACGTTCCGTCGTACGATAGACCTTCCCAAAATAACTGTACCTTCTCACTTCATTGGTATTGGCGTTGTTATACATACGTGCAATTGGAAGTGTAAAGTCAGTTCTTAAGGCGATGGCCTGACCATCACTGTTCACGAACTGGAACATGCTGCTGGAATCCTGTTCACGAATGCCCTGATAGAAATTCGCATATTCGAATGTTGGCAGCATCAGTTCTTCATAATGATGCTTCGTAAAGATCGAACGGAGATCTTGTTCAATTTTTCTTAATTTTGTTGCATCCAGAGAGATTGCATCCCCACTTTCCTCTGGAATTAAATATTTATACTCTTCCACGTTATCCTCCTCTATAAACAAAAAGACAGGTCTAATGACCCGCCTCTTTTAACAAATCATTAGATACACCCGTATATGTAATACAAAATGGGTTGTATCATGCCGATATAACCCTAAGTGTGTCTATGATGGTGGTGGTGGCGTAATGAAGCGAAAATTAAGTTATAAATTTTAGTATTTTTCATAAGTACCACCTCGTTTTGTCTATAATACCATAATCGCCAATGAATATAAAGCACTTTTCTCAAATTTGAATTTGCCTACCAAAAAAGGACCAACTGGTCCTCTTACTTTTTACGTTTTACAGCACGACGTCCCTTACGTCCTACACTGACATAAGCGCTTCTTGCCTGCTTGGCTGCGGCGGTGAAGGCTTCAGCATCAAAAACGTAGATCTTGACTTTCTTTGCCGACTTATCCTTTGGCGTGATCTCCACTTTATGTTTAGAAACCGCTTCAATTCTCTGGATCGCATTATATTCGATCGTATCGGTCCACATTAAGACCGCATACCATTTGTAATAAATGATCTCTGATTTTCCTACTTCATCATTATAGCTCATGAAGACCGCAAACATACATACGGCCGCGATGACAAAGCCGATCATCATCATACCAAAGGAGCCATTGATTCCTAAGATAAAGGATACGATGACCATAATGATCGTCAATACGCTCATTTCGATCGCACTGCGGTAATCTTTAAACTTTTTATTCTCGTCGACATACTTTTTCTTCTTACTTTTTGCCATGATATCTACCCTCTCCTATTGTGTTTCCTATTATATCATAAATTCATACCATTCTTTTTCATATTTTACAAGCCCTTACATTCTTTCACCATTTGACATTCTTTTCTAGGCGTGTAAAATTGACGCTTATAGGAGGAAAAATTATGGAAAATATTAAAAAATACTTTGCAGAATGTCTAGGCACATTCTTCTTAGTTTTTGTCGGCACAACGATTGCAGTCATCTTCAATCCAAAGAGTGGCATTCCTGCCATTTTAGGAACAGCCTTTGCTTTCGGTGTCGCTTTGACAATTGTTTACTATACTGTTGGCAAGATCTCAGGAGGTCATGTCAATCCCGCAGTCTCACTGGCCATGTTCTTTGAAAACAAGCTTGATCTTAAAGATTTGATCTTCTATGTCATTGCACAGATCATTGGTGCGTTACTTGGCACATTAACTTTATTCGTGATCTTAAAGAACATCCCTAATGCGACAATTTCTATTTATGGTTTAGGACAGAATGGTTATGGTTCTGCCTCTGCCACAAACTTCGGTTTAGGCGGTGCGATCTTTGTCGAAATCGTTTTAACGGCGATCTTCGTCTTCACGGTCTTAGCTGCCACAAGCAAAAAAGAATTCGAAGGTGTTGCTGGTCTTGTCATCGGCGCCGCTTTAACAATGGTTCATTTAATTGGGATCCCACTTACAGGCACTTCCGTTAACCCTGCGCGTTCGTTAGCACCAGCCATCGTATTAGCCATTTCAACAACTAACAAGACAGCTCTTTCACAGGTCTGGGTCTTCTTAGTTGCACCACTTGTTGGGGCTTTAGTTGCGACGATCATCTGGAAATTATTTAATTTCGATAAGTAATTGAAAGCTGCAAAATGCAGCTTTTTTCTTGTCTAAGTGATAAAAATTATTTCTTCTTCTGTATACATTTTCTTATCAATTTAAATATTTTCTCATCACACTATTATTTTTACCGCATTTCTCCGTGCTTTTTTGGCTCGATGTAAGCGCCTTCCTCTTTTTCTTTTTCTCGAAAATAAGAGTGAATATTTATAACTATGATAAATTATTCTAATTTTCTTTACGATTTTCCTTAGATTACTTAAGATAATACATGTACACAGGAGGAATATATAATGAATTACACAGAAAGAGTTATCGAAGACTTAAAAAACAAATATCCTGATCAGCCTGAATTCATTGAAACAGTTACAAATGTATTAACAAGTTTAAAACCAATGGTTGAGGCTCATCCAGAATGGGAAGACAAGGCTGTCTTAGAACGTTTGACTGAACCAGAACGCACGATTCAGTTTAAAGTTCCTTGGACAGACGACAACGGTAAAGTCCATGTCAATATTGGTTACCGTGTTCAGTTTAGTTCTGCAATCGGTCCTTACAAAGGTGGTTTAAGATTCCATCCTTCAGTCAAGCTTGGAACAATTAAATTCTTAGGATTTGAACAGATCTTTAAGAACTCCCTTACAACATTACCTATCGGTGGTGGTAAAGGTGGATCTGATTTCGACCCACAGGGCAAATCAGATGCAGAAGTTATGCGTTTCTGCCAGTCATTCATGACTGAATTATATCGTCATATCGGACCAGATGTAGATGTCCCTGCCGGTGACATCGGTGTCGGCGGTCGTGAGATCGGCTACTTATTTGGTCAGTATAAGAGAATTAAGAACGCTTATGAAAATGGCGTTTTAACTGGTAAAGGCTTAGAATATGGTGGATCTTTGATCCGTCCAGAAGCAACTGGTTACGGTGCTGTTTACTATGCTAAAGAAGTTTTAAAACACTTCAACGAAACATTCGAAGGCAAGACGATCGTTATGTCTGGTTATGGTAACGTTGCTTGGGGCGTTGCGAAAAAAGCCACTGAATACGGTGCAAAAGTTGTAACAATTTCTGGCCGTGATGGTTATGTTTATGACAAAGATGGTATCAACACAGAAGAAAAATTCAACTTCTTACTTGAGATCCGTGCAAGAAATGACGTTAAGTTAAAAGACTACGCAGAAAAATTCGGCGCTGAATTCCATCCAGGCGAAAAGCCATGGGGCAAAGTTAAAGCTGACTATGCATTCCCTTCTGCTACACAGAATGAAATCGGCGAAGAAGAAGCAAAAGCTTTAATCGAATCAGGCGTACGTTTCATCTTCGAAGGTGCCAACATGCCAACAACTCCTGAAGGAATCGCTTACTTCACAGGACATGGCGGAATCTTAGGCCCTGCCAAAGCATGTAATGCCGGCGGTGTTGCAACGAGTGCCTTAGAAATGTCTCAGAACTCTGAACGTTTAAGCTGGACGGCTGAAGAAGTTGACGAAAAGTTACATAATATCATGATCTCAATCGTTAACAACTCTGTTGCAGCTGCTGAAAAGTATGGCTTAGGTTATGACTTAATTGCCGGCGCTAACTTAGCTGGTGCTGAAAAAGTCATCAACGCAATGCTTGCTCAAGGCGACTATTAATCACACATGAAGGACACTGCGGTGTCCTTTTTTTCATGTGAAAGACTATGACATTTCTGCCATAGCCTATTAAAAAAGATCAGCAAGTGCTGACCTTTTGTATTATTCGTTATCGTTTTCTTCGGCAAGTTTCTTTAATTCTTCCTCACCCGTGATATATTTTAAGATTGCTAAAGCGGCTTCCTTAGGACCGGTATGTTCGTTTCCTTTAATACCAAGACGCGTATGAAGCTGACCAACTTTTACGCCCTGAGCGAACATCTTATCGAAATATTCCTTAAGAAGAGGTTCAGTCTGTGCACGTCTCTGTACTGGACCAAATGGATTGGCAAAGAATGAACCAACAAGACCATATTCAGTCGTTGTCCCCTTAGCCATACGCTGACCAGCAGTGAAGACCTTTAAAGCCTGTTCTTCATTATCGAAGAATTCCAGTGGTTCGCCATCTTCTTCATAGTTGTTGGCATATAAGAACATGTCAACATCATGTGAAGCAACGACATCATCCCAATCAGTAATTGGAATAATGACACGAGCATTCAGCTGATCTGGGTTCAAGAAGACAGAACGGTCTAATTCCTTAAAAGAATAACCAGCATCTAAGTCATCTAATCTGACGAAGGCACCAACTTCTGTTCCGGAAGAAACGACCTTACCTTCATCATTAATATGAAGAAGACCCATATCATCATAAACAGTCATGACATCTTCGATATAAGCAGCCCCTAAGCCTTTGATCTGTTCAATCGATTCAGACTTACCGGCACCAGAGTCACCCATGATGACGATATGCTTCTTATCACCATTATGTAACTTCATGACGATCATTGCACCATGAATTGGTAAGTTATGATGGTTGATCTGATAAACGTTATGTAATGTTAATAACATCTTCTTCATATATCCGAAATAATCGAAGTAATCATTAGCGGATAATAAAGCGACCATCATATTGTTCTTATCATCCTGGTAGAATGACTGGTTCATTTCACCATCTTCATAACCATAGACATAGATCAGATCAGGCTTTTTACCACGATATTCTTCAGGAGTGGCGAGCTCGAATAAGTTACATAAAGCGACGCCCTGAGCCATAAACTTGATATTGAAGTAAACGAAGGCTAATAATGAACCGACCTTAGCTGGGTAACAGAACCACTGTTCAGGATCAAATTCATGATCTTCAATTGGGTTATATTTGACTTCTGGGAAAACACCATCACGTTTATTACGTTTAGAATAAGCGATGAATGGTGGATGAATGATCACTTCTTCAATGAATGGGATATCATCTAAGCAGCGATATTCATAAGGTAAGCTGCTGCGGAAGTTTGTACAAACAAGACCGGCATTCGCACCAGCTGTAATTTCACGATAAACACGGTTATGACTATGAAGACCATCTTCTTCGATCGTACGATATGTCTTCAAGATCAATTCTTCAAAAGCAGCCTGGGCACTTGTGAAATGTACGTTCTGGAACCCAGCACTCTTTTCACGGTTGAAGATAACTGCATAACGCTGCAGTTTTCTCCAGAATTTATAAAGGTCTTCGATAAATCTCTTGAACATCTTGATGTTATCAAAGTACTTTGCATAAATGACTTCACTTTTGATGATCATGTTATAATCCATAACTAAAAGTAAACGTAACGTATACTGTAAATCATGAACCAACGCTGCATCATCAGTATTTCTTTCATGGAAATATTGGTAGAGAGTTGTTTCTCTGCGAGCATTGTCTTTCACGAATTTTGTGAGGACTTTCTTAAAAGAATTACTTTCAATCAATTCACAACGACTCTGACAATATTCCTCAGAGAAATTCATAATTGCGTTTCCACGCGTAATCTTAAATTTATAGGCCATTTTTTCCTCTCCTCTCCTATCTGTAATCCTAGTTTAGCACGACGCTTCTCATATTGCAAAACGTAATTCAAATGGTAGCGCTTCATATATGATTTTTTTAGTATATATAAAAATATCCTACCAAACATTTGTAGGAAAGCGACGATTTCACTCAAAAATAAAAAGGTCCTCTATTAGAAGACC
>ONFH01000162.1 GCA_900317015.1 uncultured Erysipelotrichaceae bacterium
GGATGTAAAAACAGCTTTTCAAATGTTAAGAGAAATGAGAGATGTATCATTTGCGACGGTGGATGAAGAAGGTCATCCGCAGGTCCGTATTATTAATGTGATGCATGTCGATGATGACTGTCTTTATTTTTTAACCGCAAGAGGAAAAGATTTCTATAAAGAACTGATGGCGACAAAAAGAGTGGCCATCACTGGTTTAAATAAGGACTGGCAGACGATTCGTGTCTGGGGCAAGGTCAAGAATATCGGTGGTGATATGATTGATGCCATCTTTGAAGAAAACCCAGGAATGAAGGATGTTTATCCGAATGATTCAAGAAAGATCTTAGAGGTGTTCTGTTTATATGAAGGCGAAGGAGAATACTTCTCACTCGCTAAGCATCCTATTGATCGTGAACCATTCAGCTTCAAACAGGAGATCACACCAAAAGGCTTTTTCATCACGGATCGCTGTATAGGCTGTGGCACATGTATGCGTGTCTGTCCACAACAGGCCATTCGTAAAGGCAAGCCTTATGTGATCAATCAGGAACATTGCTTGCACTGTGGTCTCTGCTTTGAAAAATGTCCAGTCAAAGCCATTGTAAGGAGAACGAAATGATCTCACAGATGTTGAGTTATATTGCGACTCATCAAAGTGAATTGTTAAAACAGATCGGTGATCACTTTGTGATGAGTTTATCAGCACTGCTGATCGCTAGTGTCATTGGTATCATCTGTGGCTATTTCGCTTCAAAAAGCGAAAAATCTGAACAGATCGTCTCAGCCCCCTTTCAGGTATTACGCGTTGTGCCTTCACTTGCGCTCTTGATCCTGCTTATTCCCATTATGGGAACAGGTTTTGCGCCAGCGGTAACAGCCCTCACAGTTTTAGCCATCCCACCAATCTTATTGAATACGATCGTGGGCTTTCGGGAAGTGCCTGACTTCATGATTGAGAGTGCTGAAGGCATGGGTATGGATGATCATCAGATCTTAAGAAAAGTGCGTATTCCTTTAGCTCTTCCAATGATTTTAGCGGGCATGCGTACGGGCTTAGTGGAAGCCTTTGCCAGTGCCGTTTTAGCCGCAAAGATCGGTGCCGGGGGACTTGGCGAACTGATCTTTACCGGGCTTGGTCTTAACCGTATGGATTTAACGATCTTAGGGGGATTGTTAGTGGCCGTCTTATCATTATTTTGTGGCCTTGTCTTTGATCTCATTTCAAGATGTCTTATGAAATATAAATATGTAAGAAATTAGGAGAAAAAACTATGAAGAATAAATTCATCACAGTAATAGTTTTAGGAAGTTTAGTCTTAGGAATGGCGGGCTGTTCCTCTTCGACAAAAAGTAAAGGAACCATCACGATTGGTTCTAAAGATTTCACCGAAAATGAAATTGTCTCAGAAGTATATGCTTTAGCACTTGAAAATGAAGGTTATAAAGTCAATCGTAAGATGGACATCGCTTCTTCTGTTATTCATACAAGTATTGTGAATAAACAGATCGACCTTTATCCAGAATATACCGGGACAGGGCTCATCACTGTTTTAAAACAGAAACCAGTGAATGATCCACAGAAGGTTTATGACATTGTGAAAAAACAATACAACAGTAAATACAAGATCACTTGGCTTGATTATGCGAAAGCCAATGATGGACAAGGCATCTTCGTTTCTAAACGTGTTTCTGATAAGTATAACATTAAGACGTTATCAGATTTACAGAAGAATGCTTCTAAAATCAGATTTGCCTCTCAGGGAGAATTTGATCAGCGTTCTGATGGGATTCCTGCTTTAAATAAAAAGTATGGCAAGTTCAACTTCAAATCTTCAAAAGTGTATGACAATGGCTTAAAGTATCAGGTCGTTGATCAAAATAAAGCTGATGCCGCCCCAGCCTACACAACTGAAGGACAGTTATCACAGACCAATAAGTTTGTCTTATTAACAGATGACAAACAGGTCTGGCCACCATACAATATTGCCCCAATCGTGCGTAATAGTGTTTTAAAGAAGAATCCTGATATTAAAGAGACATTAAACAAGATTTCAAAACATTTAGATACTAAGACAGTGACAAAATTAAATGCCAAGGTTGATATTTCTAAACAGGATTATGAAGATGTAGCTGAGGATTTTTACGATTCTATAAAGTAATAAACAAAAATAAGGAGTATGTCATGGATGCGATAGTTTACAACAACGTATGTAAAAAATATAAGAATGCCAAAGCATATGCGGTCGATCATGTGAATGCCAATATTCATGAAGGAGAGTTTGTCACGATTTTAGGGGCTTCAGGATGTGGAAAGACAACACTTTTAAAGATGACAAATCGTCTGATTGAATCGGATGAAGGGACGATCACAGTCTCAGGTAAGGAGATCAAAAGTCTTGATCCCGTTGAATTACGTCGCCACGTCGGCTATGTGATCCAGCAGATTGGCCTCTTTCCTCACATGACGATCGCCCAGAACATTGAAGTGCGTCTTGAACTGTTACATGTCGACAAGAAGAACTATAAAGAGATCGTCGACGGGCTTTTAAGAAAAGTCGCTTTAAATCCTGATGACTTTCGTGATCGTTATCCATCACAGCTCTCTGGTGGTCAGCAGCAGCGTGTGGGCTTAGCCCGCGCCCTCGCTGGGAATCCGAAGGTGATGCTTTTAGATGAACCGTTTGGGGCCATCGATGCGATTACGAGACGTTCGATGCAGAAGGAACTCAAACGGTTACATGAAGAAAATAAACGTACATTTTTATTAGTCACACATGATATTGATGAAGCGTTTTTACTTGGTGATCGTGTGATGGTCATGAATGAAGGCCATCTCTTACAGTTTGACACGCCAGAAACCATCATTGATCATCCCGCCGATGAGTTCGTCAAAACATTAGTGGAATCAAGCCGTGAGTCATCTTACTTCTATATGAGGGGGTAAAGTGTATGTGGGAATATTTACAAAGACGACCAGAAAAGATCCTAGTCCCCTTGATTGAACATATCGAACTTGTCGTGATCACCCTGGTGATCTCCCTTGTCATTGCTTCATTTTTAAGTCTACTGGCTTTACGTTTTCCTAAACTACAAGCAGTTTTTGACCGTCTCTTTACGATCATTTATTCGATTCCTTCACTCGCGTTATTTGTCTTAATGATTCCTGTTACAGGACTTGGACAGACAACGGCGATTATCGTCTTAACCTTATATAATCAGTATTTGCTTATTAAAAACTTTACAACCGGCATTAACGAAGTCGATCCGAGTATCGTTGAAGCCGCTAAAGGCATCGGTATGGATTTCTTTCAGATCTTAACGAAGGTCCAGATTCCTTTAGCCAAGCGTTCCCTGTTTGCTGGGATCCGTTTAGCAGTTGTTTCAACGATCGGCATCGGCACGATCGCCGCTTCCATCAATGCCGGTGGTCTGGGGACCTTATTATTTGATGGGTTAAGAACGATGAATTTAAATAAGATCTACTGGGGCGTCCTGTTATCGGCTGGATTAGCGATCGTTATGAATGGATTATTAAAAGTTGTCGAAAATAAGTGTTAAAAGAAGAAAATTATGAAAGCTGTCGTCATCTATGAAGCCGGTGGGCCGGAACAATTGATTTATACCGATGTATCAACACCAGCACTGAAAGAAGGCTGGTCCCTGATCAAAGTAAAAGGCTTTGGTATCAATCATTCGGAGATCTTTACGAGAAAAGGACTTTCCCCAACAGTCCATTTCCCAAGGATCTTAGGCATTGAATGTGTTGGTATCGTCGGAAAGAGTACCGATCCTAAACTTATTGAAGGAACTTGTGTCGTTTCCATCATGGGTGAGATGGGCCGTGATTTCGATGGCAGTTACGGTGAATATGTGCTTTTACCTAATGATCAGATCTATCCCATCGAGAGTGATCTGCCTTGGGCTGAGTTTGCGACGATTCCAGAAACGTACTATACGGCGTATGGCTCAATGCTTAACTTGCACATTGAACAAGGCATGAAGATTTTAGTACGTGGGGCAACCAGTGGTGTTGGTCAAGCATTCCTGAAACTTGTCAAAGGCAAAGATCCAAGCGCTTATGTGGCTGGCACGTCCCGTAATCCTCTCAAAAAGGACCAGTTATTACAAGCTGGCTTTGACGAGGTGATCATAATGTCTTAAAGACCGATGAAGAGTTTGATCGGATCTTAGAATTAATTTGTCCAGCCTCTTTAAAGTATAGCTTCAAGCATACCAAGGAAGGCGGCATCGTTTGTTCAAGTGGCCGGTTAGGCAATGTCTGGACGATGAGTGAGCCTGATTCCATCACCGAATTACCTATCAATGGCTTTTTAACAAGTTTCAATAGTGCTAACGTTACCAAGGAAAAGTTACAAAGTCTCTTTGATTATTTGAAAATTAATAACATCCACGTGAAACCGGAAAAGATCTTTTCACTAAAAGAAGTAAGTGAAGCCCATCGCTATTTAGAAAGTGAAAAAAGCTTTGGTAAAATCATTATTTTGAATGATGAAGTCTCTATTTAGTAGGGACTTTTTCATTTGAAAAAAATCATTGAAAATTTAGCACGGAATTGTTGACACTGCTAAAA
>ONFH01000020.1 GCA_900317015.1 uncultured Erysipelotrichaceae bacterium
AGATGTCTACGTAGCTCAGCTGGATAGAGCACACGCCTTCTAAGCGTGCGGTCGCGGGTTCGAATCCCTCCGTGGACGCCATCTAAAGATTAGAGAGACATTCCTATGTGGAATGTCTCTTTTTTAATGTCTAGTCAAAAAAATGACATGCTTTTTACACATGTCATTCATAATCATCTTCATATTCCCCTGCAAAACGCACATAGTACTCATGCGACTTAACCCCATCATATTCTACGCCTGTCCCTGTATCATAACATCTTGAAAGGAGGTTACAGGCACGAGGATCATTGTAATCCGCTGCGTCGCAAATGTATGTCAAAGCTTTTTCCTCATCTTTTTCGACACCATAATGTCCTAAAAGTAAGATCTCACCAAGTAGTGACTGTGCTGCTAGGACATGTTGATCGGCAGCTTCTTGTAAATAGTGAAGTCCCTTTTTGAGATCTTGATCAACAGCTGTCCCATTAAGGTAACATTTGGCAATATCAAAGAGTTCATATTCATCAGCATTCTTCGCATATTGATCAAAAGCTTTGGCGACATCTTTTGGTCGTTTCTCTAAAATATCAATGAGCCATGAACATGTTGAATCGTCGGCACCATAAGACTTCTGTAAATATTTCAAGCCTTCTTTAAGATTCCTTGGGGTTCCTTCGCCAGTGAGATACATATAAGCAGCCCTAGCGATTGAAGCCTCATCACCATGATTTGCCATTGTTTTTGTTAAAGAAAGAACGGTCTCATCATCATAGATCTTCTCGGAATAAAATTTCTGCAGAGTATCTGACATATACCCAAAGCGGTCTTCGGCCTCGACCCCTTCTTTGGCATACACAAGAGCTTCTGCAAACTCTTTTTCTGTTAAGGCATGATCATAAGTCCATTGTGTTAAATAGATACTAGCTTCTTTCACGCCGTGTTCTCTTGCTCTTTTCATATATTGCATACCCACAGCACGTGACTCGTCAGAAAAGTCATTTATAAATAATGCACAGCCGATTCTGACATAAGCTTCATATTTGCCAGCATCGAGGGCTTCGGCGTAAATCTTCAAAGCCTCTTCCTTATGGCCTTCACGAAAAAGCTTATTGCCTTGGTCGATCAGGTATTTCCCACCTCTTAGACGTTCAGCCTCTTTCCTATAAAAGTCAGCTTTTTCCTGATCTTTTGCGGATTCATAAAAATGGGCAAGGTCATAAGCTGCATCGCCATCACCTTTTTCATACCTTTGTTTTCTCTCTTCCACTTTCTGACGGTCTCCTTCTATCACCGCGAAATCTCGTTCAAGATTAGGAAGGACTTCCAAAGCACCTTCCACACCTAGTGAGGCTGCCTGATGAAGCCAGAGCTTCGCCTGTTCAAGGTCACGCACATTGGCTTCCCCTGTCACATACATACTACCTAGGCAGAACATCGCATCAGGATGACCACGCACGGCTGCTTCTTTGAAATATTCAAAGGCTTTCTCTGGATTGACCTTAACAGTATCGCCATTGATATAGGCAATACCAAGACTATAGAGTGCATCCACGCTTCCCATGGAGGCTAATTCTTTTAATGTTGTAATATATTCACTGCGCTTAGGCGCCTTTTTGACATTAGCCTTCTTCTTTTGACCTTTCTTACGTTTATCTTTCTTCATACTCTACCAGCTCCTTTGCGCAGGCTTTAACACCACGCATTGTAAAATAATGGAAATTCAGATCATAACGACGCACGATATCGATCAGATAATAGTAATCATCATGACCAATACTATCAGTCTGCAGCCAGATCACATCAAAGCTTCTCAGATAATCATGTGGTGGTCTTCCACCTGATAACATGAATTCAATCGGGCCGTTAAAGAGTTGTTTCATATTCTTATACCATGACTTATGACCGCCATAGACAAGGACCTTTTCCTTGACCTGATAAGGAAAACTGATATCGACCTTTTCTTCTGGCAGATCTTCTTCATCACGATGGAAGATGATCTCTCGTAAACGTGCGACTTCATCATTTAATTGATCATACTCATGCTTGATCTTCTCATACTTATCTTTATATTGATTCGTTTTAGAAGTTACAAAATGACTTTCTCGTTTTAGCTTTTCAACTTCCTGACGTAATTTCTTATTGATCTGCTGGGTATCAACGAGCTCTTCGACCAATCGATTTCCATCGTCAACCTCTTCATAAACATGACTAAAAGAATCCACAGCAGTCATAAAGCCATCGACAAAGCCCTGGTCTTTGGCATCTAGTTCGATCCTTGGCTTGACCACTTCCACCTGCGAGGGAAGAACAAAACCTGAGGTATCATAAAGTAAAGCATTGACCGGATATTTGCGTTTTTCATATTCATAATCTTTATGAAAATAATCATGTGCATTCACGATGTCGAGATCATCGCCTTCATAATCATAATGCCAGGCAAACTCAGTTGCTGCTCTATTTAACATGCCGACATTGACACCATAATCAAAAAGACTGTCATCACGTTCATCAAGTAGAACTAATAAGCCATAAGCTAAGAAATAAGGATCTTCCACCTGATATTCTCGCATCACCATGGCTGGAGGCGTATGATCCGTCTCCCATTGATATTCATCATTCAAACGCGCCACAAAATCGGTCGTTTGGGCACTGGCATTAAAAAGTCTTGGCAGATGAATATAGGCTTCATGCACGGCTAAAGATTGTTTTTTTCTTTCTTCACGACTTTTATAGCTTAAGTTTGGTTCAAGAAAATCTGTAAAGAATTCATAACTTGGCAAAGGTTCATAGCCATTTTGATAGAATGGATCAGCAATCTGTTCATGATATGACTTCTCCACTTCGGTATAAGCATCTAAAGCTCTCACGAACGTTTCAAACCATTCTTTGCGTTTCTTTTCATAGTAAGCTCTCGCTTCAGTGCGGTGTCCCACAAGCTTCATCAAGGCATGGAAGCGAGCTCTTGAAGGCACTTCCGGTACAGACTTTTGAAAACTGTATGGATTGAGTAAGATGCGATGATTCTCCCCTAGGTCATCATTACGATGCTGAATGATATAAAGAATGCTCTTTACATCTTCATGTTGATAACCTAAAGGGATAAAGAACGGAAACATGACATCATCAATTGGACAGCCAGCCGACAGTTTACGCACTTCAGAAATGTCCTCAATATGATCGATCATATAAAGAGCCATTGCTAAAGTTAACGATTCATCTTCTTCTAGCAATTCATAGCTTTTCGGATAAGAAAAATTCAAAATGACATAGTTCGTCAGCCAATAATCTTTTTGTGGATCGTAATACTTTTTTATAAAATCACGAACTACCTGTTCTCTTTTTGCTCGATAAGGATTGATCATATCATAAGTGATTGCAAGATTTGAATCCCCAGATGATCTGATGCTCTCCTTGATTATATTTTGTACATCTTCTAATGCCTGATCTATTTGTAAATCTATATTATATTCCATATTATCACCAATCTTATTTTAACATATTTATAATATTATAAAAAAGACGTATAACTATATTATGCATACGTCTTCATACTCTGACCATTCTCCCCTATTTTAACAAATCCCTGACAGCCTTTACATCATCAAAAGTAACAGTCCCATCTTCGAAATAATCACCTAGTTCCTCTTTATAATCATCAAAAAAATGATCCAGATCCTTATTCACCTCTGCTAAGATCTCTTCATCATTTTTCCAGCTTTGATCAGCTCTCTCATAGTGAAGAGAAGCCTTCTTGCTGCTTCTTCTTCCTCCATTTTTGTGGCCATGATTTCAGAAAAGGCTTGTGCTCTTCCACGGGCCTTCCCACGTGCTCTTACCACAAAGCTCCGATCATCAAGCGTCTCGATTAAACCTTTTGGCATTTTCATATTCACTTTGATTAAAGCCATCTTATGCAGATCTCTGATTGCATTCACATTTAAAGCCGTTAGTTGTGGAAACTCATTATAAATATCTTCATAAGGACCGTGCGGCTGGAGACCCGCGAATTTATTCGTGGGAGGAAGCTGCACATGTCACCTCCTTTATATATAATCCTTTAGTCTGGAATGAG
>ONFH01000198.1 GCA_900317015.1 uncultured Erysipelotrichaceae bacterium
AGGCTGGAATGTTTAACAGAAATGGACAGGAAGACTGTTCATTTTTTCATTTTAGCCCTAAAAAGAAGGCATTTATCATGCAAAAGAACCATGACAGTGTTACTATTAAAGTAGGATAGAATGACTTTATTTTTTTTGATAAAGATAAATATAATTTTCTTAATCACGTTATTATGATAAAATTATGTGAAGGTGAGAATGATGGCAAACATGGACGATTTTAGTAAAAGACAACCGATCGCCGTTTATCTTCTTGATTTAAAAAATAATTCTTTTGTCTGCATCAACGCAGAAGATGAATACTTTTACCTGCATTACAAGGAAAAAGGGTCGCTGGAAGAATTTTTTGATCAAGAATTTGATAGCTATGATATTAGCATCGAAGACATCTTAAAGAAGACATTAGCCGGAGATGTCTATTTCTTAGCTGGCGAAGATGAACATAAGCCATGGAAGGAGTGCGCCTTTAAACAGGGCTCTTCCAAGGATCTGCTCATCCTCTATTTCTATGCGTCTGTCCGTGACGTAGAAACACCATTATCACACAGTCATCGCTTTAGTCTTTACGAACGTGCCATCAACCGTGAAGCTTTAGCAACGGCAGAATATGATCTGACCGATAGTCTGCTTTATCGCTTTGATTTTAAGAACGAAAAGGCACGAAAGGATTTTCCAGATATTCCCGATGATCTACCGATCGATGCGAGAAAGTTCTATACGAACTGGGCTGATCGGCATCTGACATTTGATCGTGAAGGCTTTGTTTCCTTCTTTTCGAAGACGTATATCTATGCGGTTTATCAGCGCGGGAAACGTTCATCTGTCTATAATTTTATCACCAATGATACAAAAGGACGGCGTCGTTACATTGAAGTCGATAATGTCTTTTCCCTCAATAGTGATTCGCATATGATCGTTTTGTCAGTTTTCAAAGATGTGACGAAGCGTTATGAGAAGCAGGAAGAACGCTTACGTTATATGCATTTGTTAAGAACATTATCAAATGATCAAAAGACCGTCATCATTGAAAGTGAAGATAGTGAACCGGAAATCTTTAACATCAATAAAGAATTTGACGAACAGCTCGATCATTCTTTATCAGTCGTGGAGCGACTGACGAAATTTGCGAAGGAACATGTCGATCCTGAAGATTTGAAACAGTTTATTCGCTATGCAGATTACTATTATATCCTGCAGCACAATGAGTTCGAAAAAATGCAGCGTTATCGTTTTCGCGTTCATTATAAGGGTAAAGTCATGTTTTATGAACTTGCAACCATCAAATTAGGCAATGAGGAGCATCCATTCGTCGTCTTATCTTTTGCGGATGTTAATGACGATGCCCGTAATCAGATCCGTCAGCAGGGCTTGTTACGGGATGCTTTGTCACAGGCAAAGATGGCCGATCATGCGAAAGGCACATTCTTATCCAATATGTCTCATGATCTTCGTACACCAATGAATGCCATCGTTGGTTTTACGGAAATTGCACAGGCAAACCTTGATGATCAGAAGATTATCAGTTATTCTTTAGAGAAGATCATGGATTCCTCTAAATCATTATTGAATATCATTGATAATATTCTTAATGTCAGCCGTATTGAAAGTGGTCGTGTTCATATGAAAGAAGAGCCGATCTCTTTAAGAAGACTTGTGGATGCTTTAAAGAAAGGTCTTATGCCATTAGTGAAAAAGCGTCAACAGGAATTTGTGGTCGATCTGTCATTAGAACACGATTATGTCATGTTAGATCAGACGAAGGTCACGATCATCTTGCAGAATGTCTTAGAGAATTCCGTTCTCTATACCCCTGAAAGAGGTCATATTCATTTGATCGTTGAGGAAGAAGAATCCAAACGAAACGACTATGGACTCTACAGCTTTAAGATCATCGATGATGGGATCGGGATGAGCCAGGCTTATTTAAAAAATATCTATGATCCATTCACTCGTGAAGCTAATACGACCCAGAGCGGTGTATCCGGAACGGGTCTTGGCATGACGATCACAAAGAATCTTGTGGATATGGCTGGTGGTCATATCCGTATTGAAAGTGAACTGCAACATGGAACGCAGGTCAATGTCGAATTAGAGTTCAAGCTGATGGATAAAAAGTCTTCCGAACATCCAGTTCATGAAGAAGGGAATGACTTCTCTTGTTTGAAAGGTGCTCGTGTATTGATCGTTGAAGACAATGTTTTGAATAGTGAGATCACGAAAACGATCCTTGAATCGGTCGGCGTCAGCTGCGTGGTCGTTCAGAATGGCCAGTTAGCCGTTGAAGCCTGCATGAAAGAAGATTTCCAGGCTGTCTTGATGGATATTCAAATGCCGGTCATGAATGGCTATGGCGCTTCAAGAGCCATCAGAGCATTCTCCAAAGTCCCGATCATTGCGATGAGTGCGAATGCTTTTGATGAAGATAAACAAAAAGCCTATGATGCAGGGATGGATGCGTATATTACCAAACCATTCCAGACGAAGCATCTGTTAAATATCTTGGCACATTATGTGTAAAATAGGAGGAAATTATGACTTTTGCATTTAACCATTTTAACTTTAACGTTCTTGATTTAGAGCGTTCCTTAAAATTTTATAAGGATGCGTTAGGTCTTGAACCCGTTGGTGAAGGAAAAGATAACGATGATTTTACGATCGTCTATCTTGGTGATCATCAGACAGGCTTTAGACTTGAGCTGACTTATCTGAAGGATCGTAAAGAACCTTATAATCTTGGTGAACAGGAATATCATTTAGCTTTTGTCGCAGATGATTTTGAAGCTGCTCATAAGAAACATCAAGAAATGGGAATTATTGAATTCGAAAATCCAGCAATGGGTATCTATTTTATCGTAGATCCTGATGGCTACTGGATCGAAATCATTCCCCCAAGAGACTAAAGGGTGAAATCATCACCCTTTTTTATGAAAGAAGGCTTTTATGAAAAAACATATTCATACTTGTAATGGTGTAGAGATTCCGGAGATCATTAAGCGTCTTTTTTATCGTGAGGCGAAAGCGGATGATGAATTCAGTCAGAATGAATTCATCGATTTCCTTTGTAAGATGATCGATTATAAAGCAGCCGATACTGCTTTAGAAGCTAAGATTATGCCCGTGGAATTTACTTACGTACCATCAACTTTAGAAATTTTTAAGGACACATGTCAGAAGATCTTAAATCATGAATCAGGACTCTATCCTGGTGTTCGTTATCTCTATCATGATGAAAGTGAAGACAAACTGTATGGCATCTATACCCTTGTCAGTTTAGATGATGTTCCAGAATTTGTGGCTATCATCTATTATTTGAAAGATGGCGGGCTGTATACTTATATTCCTAGTCTCAATAACTGGAATTTTGTGGAAAAGGTAGATGAGAATGATCAAGCTGCCATTAATGAAATTCTTGTCTATTTAATGACGGGTATTAAAGAATCATGAGATTCTTTTTCTTTCATCTTTTCATTTTCTAGCGTTAATGCTAGAATTTTTTTGTATATAGGAGGCACTTTATGTTTTGGTATTTTAAAGACCTGCGCAGGCATTTCATTCTTTCCTCATTGGCTGGTGGGGTGATCGTAGCCATTTTAGCAGTTGTGATCATGTATTTATTATTTGTCCCCATGCCTGTCTGCATTCTGATCGGGGCCGCTTATGCGATCCTGTGGACGATCTTTAGAAGAACGATGGCCGAACGTAAAGCTTTTACCCGTTTTGAACATGCCAATCAAATCAGAAAAGAAGAGTGTCGCATCAAAGATTATATTCATTTCTATGAGATCCTTTTAGAGACGAATAAAGATCCTCGCCATCGTCGACGCATTCTTTTGAATTTATCAACAGGCTTTTTAGATCTTGGTGATGATTCCCGGGCAAAAGAGATCCTTGACGAGATGTCGACCTTTTATGCGAAGCGCCATGCATCCACGCAAAAGATCATGTATTTAAATAATCTTACGAAATATTACATTCATATCCGTGATTTATCAAAAGCCAGAACGTCTTTAAAGCTCTTTGAAGAAGCACTGCTAGATCCTGCTTTAAGTGCTAGTGAGTCACGTTCTCATTTAGGCCTGTATGAAGAAAATAAAGCGACGCTCTTATTATTAGAGGGACATACGGATGATATCGAAGACTTCTTTCAAAAGATCGTTGATGCCCCATCCTGTCTGCTCGATCAGATCGAAGCCTATGATCGACTGATCATTCTCTATCGTAAACAGAACCGTCCTGATAAATCTTTAGCGGCCAAAGCGTATGTCGCCAGCCATGGCGGTGATACAAGTGCTGCTAGTCGGGCCCGTCTAGAATTAAATAATGCGGGAAATGCATATTAAAAAAGTCGAGAAATTAATTCTCGGCTTCTTTCGTTTCTGTTGGATTTTGTTTTATTTCAGGAAATTTTGTCGCAGCTTTCTTTCCTAAGCGGACCAGGATGATCTCTTCATAAATAAAGTTGACGATGGCGGCGCATGGAATCGAAAGCAGAACGCCCCAGACGCCAAACATACGACCGCCGACGATAATGAATGTCAGGATCCATAATGAAGGAACACCAAGGGAATCGCCAAAGAGCTTTGGTTTGATAAAGTAGCCATCCAATGTCTGTAAGGCAATCGTGAAGAGAATGAACCAGAGGGCATACCATGGATTGATCAGCACTAAGATACATGAGCCGATCACACCACCGACTAACGGTCCAAAGGTTGGTGCTAAGTTCGTCACGCCGACAACAACAGAGATTAAGACGGCATAAGGAAGACCCATGATGAGAAAGAAAATAAAGTTCAATACACCAATAATGCAGCCATCTAATAAGTCAAAGACGATATAGCGAATCATGATACGATTGCAGCGACGCCAGAATGAAGTGGCTTTACGATAAGTATTTGGGGTCATGAAACCTTTAAAGATCGTGCGTAAGTTATTTTGAAGTCTTCTTGCATCAAGCAGGAAGTATAAAGCAATAAAACATGAGATGACAAAGTTGAAGATATTCGTACCGATTTGGAAGGATGTCTTAATAATATTGCTGGAATTATGACCAAGCCATTTGGAAACATAAGCTAAGGCATCACTGCCAGCTTGGGTGATCTGAGAAATATCGATCTTAGAACCAGTCAAAGAATTTAATAACTGCTGTAAACTTTTCGCATAGGTCTTAAAGTTCGTGATAAAAGTAACGATCGAATCAACGACCTGAGGAATCAAGGCCACTAACAGGACCACGATGATCACGATGACCGTGATCGTTGCAGCAATCACCGCATATAAACGGTTATGTGACTGCTTTTTCACATTCTTAAACACAGCCCTTTGATACCAGTCCACTAATGGATCCATGATATAAGCAATGATCAGACCATAGATCACGGGCGAGATAATAGAGAAAAAGGTACCGATCCCTTTTCCAAAAACATTAAGATTATTAAGTATCATATAAAGAATCACGGCTGAACACGTAGCAACTGTATAGGGAAGCCAGCGATTCTCGCTTTTCATAATTTTATTTTTTAGCTTCATAGAAAACCTCCAATATGGGAGTATTATAACACATTTGTTTTAAGTATCATCGAAACATTCTCAATGTGAAAATGAATGTGAAAATATCTAGGCATGAAAATCTCTCTAGGCTATAATGAGTATCACCGAGGAGGAAGCTATGAATCAGGATATTATTTTAGAAACGGCTCAAAAGCTAGCCATTAAAAAAGAACAGGTCGAGAATGTCTTGAGCCTGTTAGAAGAAGGGGCAACGGTTCCTTTTATTGCCCGTTATCGTAAAGAGAGAACCGGCGGTCTTGATGAAGATCAGATCCGTGAGATCTCTCAGATCTATGAATATAGTGTCAATTTATTAAAACGAAAAGAAGACGTCATTCGTCTGATCGAAGAAAAAGGCATGATGAATGACGAATTAAAGAAAAATATTATGAAGGCCGAGAAGCTTTCTGAAGTTGAAGACTACTATCGTCCGTATAAAGAAAAGAAGAAGACAAAAGCCACAGCGGCCAAAGCCAAGGGTCTTGAACCTTTAGCTAAAGCCATCATGAAACTGCCAAGAAATGGTGATCTGCATCTTTTAGCAAAGCCTTATATCAATGATGATGTTAAGACCACGGAAGAAGCACTTGCCGGGGCCAGTGATATCATTGCGGAAAATATTGCGGATGAAGTGGATTATCGTAAGTATACGCATAAAGAGATCTTTAACTATGGCTTCATTGAGACTAAAGTGAAGAAGAATGCGAAAGATGAAAAGCACACGTATGAAAAATATTATGAATATCGTGAAAAGGTCAAATATATTGCCAACCACCGTATTCTTGCCATCAATCGTGCCGAAAAGGAAAAGGTGATCAATGTCTCATTTGATTACAATGAAGACTTCTGTACGAATTATATCTTAAAGAAAGTGTTGAATTGTAAGCATACGGCTTATGAAGATTTCCTTAAGGCCGCTGTTGAAGATGCCTTCAAACGTTTGATCGCTCCTTCTGTGGAACGTGAAGTGCGTAATGAATTAACAGAAAGAGCTCATACGGCTTCATTGAAGGTCTTCAGTTTAAACTTAGAACATTTATTGATGCAGCCACCGATGAAGGATATGTATGTATTAGGTCTAGACCCTGCTTTTCGAACGGGATGTAAGCTTGCAGCATTAGATCCAACAGGCAAAGTCTTAGCTATTGGCAAAGCCTTCATTACGATTCCTAAGAAAGACTATTCCAAGGATGAGAAAGTCATTTTAGATATGATCAATAAATATCACATCCAGCTGATCTCCATTGGGAATGGGACTGCCTCTCGTGAATCAGAAGCCTTTATTGCCAAAATGATCAAGAAGTATCATTTAAATGTCAAATACGTGATCGTCTCTGAAGCTGGTGCCAGTGTTTATTCTGCTTCTAAGCTAGCTCAGGAAGAATTCCCGGATTATCATGTCGAAGAACGTTCTGCCGTTTCCATCGGTCGTCGTTTACAGGATCCATTGGCAGAATTGGTCAAGATCGAACCAAAAGCTATCTCTGTAGGTCAGTATCAGCATGATATGAACCAGAAGCAGTTGGGTGAACAGCTTGACTTCGTCGTTGAAAAAGTTGTTAACCAGGTCGGGGTCAATATTAATACGGCTTCACCATCCTTATTACAGTATGTGTCTGGTCTATCTAAAACAACGGCTAAAAACATTGTCGCCTATCGTGAAGAGAATGGCCCATTTACCAACCGTAAGGAGATCAAGAACGTGAGCAAGCTTGGTCCTAAGAGTTATGAACAGTCCGTTGGGTTCTTACGTATCTTAAATGGTCAGAATATTTTTGATGAAACACCAATTCATCCCGATAACTATGATGATGCCGCTAAACTGCTTGATTACATTGGCTTAAAGAAAGAAGATCTTGGGACGAGTGCCATGAAAGAAGCTTTAGCTGATTTCAATATGGAAAAGGCCTGTGTTGATCTTGGCTTAGACCATTACTTAGTCGAAGACCTTTGTGCCGCTTTTGTCTCACCACATCGTACGCCACGTGACGACTATGCCGCTCCGGTCTTAAAATCAGATGTCTTAAGCATGGAAGACTTAAAGGTCGGCATGAAGTTACAGGGAACAGTTCGTAATGTCGTTGACTTTGGTGCCTTTGTGGATATCGGTTTGCATGAAGATGGTCTTGTTCATCGTTCAAAGATGAACCATGGCCGTATTCGTCATCCTTTAGATGTCGTTTCTGTTGGTGATGTCGTGGATGTCTGGGTCGTTGATGTCGATCTCAAGAAACAGCGTGTCTCTTTATCAATGGATGAAATCAAATAATCAATTGGGACTCTTAGAATGATCTAAGGGTCTTTTTTTACTCAGATGATAGTAGACTGAATAGATAAATGCTAAAAAAATAAATAAAATTAGCACTTAAGACTTTACAATGCTAAAAATTGTGCTATTATATAGGTGTAATCAGAAAGGGTTACAAAGAAAGATAAAAAAGAAATAAGAAAAGAATAAAGAAAGGTGTGAATTTATTATGTTAATGAATGATATGTTCGACGATTTCTTTGGCGATTCTTATAAAGAACCTAAAACAAACGCCATGTTATGTGATGTTAGAGAAAAAGATGATGGCTACGAAATGAATCTGGCAATGCCAGGATATAAGAAAGAAGACATCAAGATCGATTTCACAGATGGTTATTTAAATATTAATGCAGATTCTTCTAAAGATGTAGACGAAAAGAAAGAAGGTAAATTGATCCGTCAGGAACGTTACCATGGACATGTTTCAAGACGTTTCTATATTGGTAATGTGGATGAATCAAAGATCATCGCTGCTTTCGAAAATGGTGAATTAAAGATCTGCTTCCCTAAAGAAGAGAAAAAGGCTGTTGAAAGCAACATTGCCATTGAATAATTGTAATAATGAAATGCGAATTTATGAATAAAGGAGTGTTGAATTATGAGACTTTTACCAAGAACTTTTGATGATTTATTTTATAATATGAACGATGCATTTGATGATTTCTTCGATGATTCTTTTGTAGAACCAAGAAATGATACGATGTTATGTGATGTTCGTGAAAACGACAATGATTATGAAATGATTATGAGTATGCCAGGCGTTGATAAGAACGACATTAAGATTGATTTGAATAATGGCTACTTAAATATTGCGGCACAAACTCATAACAATCATGATGAAAAAGATGACGAAGGTCATCTGATCCGTCAGGAAAGATATGCTGGACAGGTTGCAAGAAGCTTCTATGTCGGCGACGATGTAAAGCCTGAAGATGTAAAGGCATCATTTGATAATGGTGAATTACATTTACACTTACCAAAGAATAACAATCAGATTGAAAACAATGATCATTACATTGCCATTGAGTAAAGGAGTGTTGAATTATGAGATTTTTACCTAGAAATAGAATGCATGATGTATTTGACGATTTCTTTGATGATGATTTCTTAACACCACATACGAATGCGATGTTATGCGATGTTCGTGAAACTGATCATGATTACATTTTGAACTTTGCGATGCCAGGCTTCAAGAAAGATGACATCAAGATCGCTTTGGACAACGGTTATTTAACGGTAACTGCTGAAGCGTCAAAAAATGATGATGAGAAGAATAAAGAAGGTAAGTTAGTTCGTCAGGAACGTTACCATGGTACATTGAAACGTAGTTTCTATGTTGGTGATGACTATAAGAATGAGGACATCAAAGCTGCTTTCGATAACGGTGAATTAAAAGTTACGCTTGTCAAAGAGCCAAAACATGAAGAAAAGAAGAACTATATCGACATTGGTTAATCACAATGGATGTTTGAGGCACAGTAAAATGTGCCTCTTTCTTTTTGCGTGTGAATCATCTAAAAGAAATAAATCAATGATTCATGGCCTATGAGCCCCCCATGATCATATTTTGTGCTAGAATACAAATAATGTTTAAAGAATGTAGAAGACAGAAAGTTTTATAATTCGCTTTTCCATTCTTTTTGTTTCTAAGGATGCTCGCATCCTTTGTTTTGGAGGTGCTCTTGATGAAAAAACGAAATTTATCACTTTATGTATTTTATGTGATGTTAGCGCTGGGGATGATTGAAGAACTATCTGATGATGTGATCACTGGTTGTAAGAATATGGACGTGTTGCTTAAAAAACATGTGATCTTCTTTCTCTGTGCATTGATGTTGTTATCGTATCTGGTTCCCTTTGCTTTGTTTATTGTCCATCTTTGTAAAAAGTGGCAGGTGCCAAAGAAGCTGGCTGTGATCTGTTTTGGATCTGGCTGGATGATCCCCGGATGGATCTGTGGTGATCTTAATGATGCAACAGAAGCCTTGATCAAGCATAGTAACGCGCTGATCAATAATGTCGTAGGGGCTTTTGAGCCCGCTTTGATCGAAGAAACGCTGAAAGTCTTATTGGTCTTCTGGATCTTATTTCTATGGGGCAAGTTCATCAAAAAGCATATCTTTGAGGCTGGCATGAGCGTAGGTCTAGGCTTTCAGCTTGGTGAGGATCTCAATTATATTGTGGACACGATCACGCATCATGTGACATCAGCTTTTAAGGAAACGATCCTTGATCGTTTATCAAGCTGTCTGATCAGCCATACGATGTATACAGCTGTCATGGCCATGGGGATCTATTAAAAAGGGCAGAGTACCACGTCCATATCTCTGATATGGGCGTGGATGAATGCCCCCTCACTGATTCTGAATATAAGAC
>ONFH01000033.1 GCA_900317015.1 uncultured Erysipelotrichaceae bacterium
ACGATCTTCTTTTCTCTTTGCACTAAGTCATGCCGTAATGTTTTTAACATCTCGGCCTGACTTTTATACTTCGAGTCGGTTTTGGAGGTCGTTTCCTTTTTATACACATGCTTACGACTGCTAAAGGCACCTTTTAACGTCTTTGTCGTATCACGTAATTCCTTTTGAATGACAGATAAGCTAGGCCACTTATGATTGATCTTCTTATAGCTGTAAACATACCCGCCACTAAAAAGCAGACACATGATCAGCACATCGATTAAGAGTCTTTTGAGTTTTTTCATGTTCTTCACCATCCCCATTATACTAAAGATTTCCCTTGTCGTAAAACAAAGCGGTCCCTATAATACGTTTTGGAGGTTTCTATGCTTTTACGAACAATTTTATTTCTGCTCTGTGTCTGTGATGTGATCTATGATTTTTTCATCATGCACCTCAACACGATTCAGCGAGCCAAACCATTACCCGAAGAAGTCTCTGATATCTATGATCATGATCGTTATCAGGAATTCCTTCATTATAAAAAAGACTATCGTCCCATCGTCATCCTCAAGGATGTCTTTGGTCTGATCTTAAATGCGATCATTTTATTGTCGCCCTTTTTTACATTCGTTGAGCATCTTGCCCATGGCAGTGATGTCCTTGTGATCATCTATGCAATCTTATTGACGTTCATTCCTACTGAGCTTTTCTCACTGATCATTAATGACTATGCAACGTTTACGATCGAAGAGAAATACGGTAAGAATAAACAGACGAAGCGTTCGTTTTTCAAGGAGAACGCCATCGATCTTCTTTTATCATTACTGTTATATGTGCTGATCTATGGTGGCCTGTATTTACTGATTCATAAGGTGTTAAGCGGTGTGAATTTCAGCGGCGCACGACCACTTTTCTATACGATCGTCATCATCGCTTTAGTCGCCGTCTTTATGCTCATCATCTTTGGCATCAGTTATCTTTATTTACACTTACAGTATAAGTTCACACCGCTTGAAGACGGTCCTTTAAAAGAGGACATTATGGGCTTAATGAAAGATTCGAAAAAGAAAGTCAAGACGATCAATGTCTATAATGAATCGGCTAAGTCGACATCAAAGAATGCCTTTTTATTAAAGATGCCATTTCATAAGGAATTTGGCATTGCGGACAACTTCTTAAATGAAAATGCCCACGATGAACTCTTAGGAGTCTTAGCTCATGAAGTGGGGCATTTGAAACATAAGAAGAACATTTTCAATTATTTACAGTATGGTACTTATGGCATCGCCGTTTTGATCCTTTACTTATTGTTAAGTCATGTGGGAATCGTGACAACGGTCGCTCACTTTATTGATCAAAGCTTTCACATCACCGTCAACAACTTATATTTAGATCTGCTCGTGATTGAGATCATCTTTAAGCCATTATCTTTCTTACTAGGCTTCTTTAGAAACTATGTCTCAAGACGTGAAGAATATGAAGCCGATGACAATGCCGTCAAAGAAGGCTATGGGGAAGCCCTCATCAGCACATTCAAGCAGTTATCGAGTGATGAGTATGTGGATGTGAATCCCCATCCCCTCATTGAAACATTAGAATATGATCATCCGGGCATGTATCATCGCATCAAGCATATCGAAGAAGGAGTTAGGAAATCATCCTAATTCCTTTTTTCTTTCCTTCCATGAAGATTTTTATTATAATGATAAAAACTAATAATTGAAGGGAAGAGTTCTATGAGTAAACAAACACGTTCATCACTGCTCGCCTTACTTGCAGCAGCCATCTGGGGAGGTGGCTTCATTGCCCAAAAATCAGGCGGGACTTTAGGGGCTTTTACATTTAATGGACCCCGTACGATCTTAGGCGGTCTGACCTTGATTCCAGTCATTCTGATCTTACATTTAAAAGAAGACAATAAGTCTACACTGATCAAGGGGTCACTCGTCTGTGGCTTTCTGCTTTTTTGTGCCACATCACTCCAGCAGATCGGCATCAACTATACAACGGCTTCCAAAGCGGCCTTTATCACGAGCATCTATGCGATCTTAGTGCCAATCTTCTATTTTGTGGCTGGACGTCGCATCCGCCCGCTCATCTACGTCAGTGCGGCTTTATCATTAGTCGGTCTTTATTTATTAAATATGAATGGCCAAAGCTTCAGCTTTCAAGTCGGTGATCTGCTTGTTTTAGGATCCGCCGTCATGTTTGCCTTACAGATCATCGCCGCCGACTACTACAGTCCACGCTGTCAGCCCGTCATCTTATCGTGCTTACAGTTTATGTTTTGTGGGATACTCGGTGTGATCTGTATGTTCATCTTTGAAACACCACATTTTTCATCCATGCTTGCAAACTGGCAGCCATTTGTTTATGGCGGTGTCTGTTCAACGGGTATGGGCTATACCTTGCAGATCTTAGCCCAGCGTGATGGCGATGCCTCACAGGTGTCCTTGATCTTATGCTTAGAAGCTGTCTTTGGGGCCATCTTTGCCGCCCTGCTGCTACGTGAACGTTTACCAGTTGCCAATTTGATTGGCTGTGTCCTTATTTTCAGTGGTGTCATCTTATCACAGTTACCAGAGAGAAAGAAATCAGGAGGAGAATTCTAATGGATATTACAGAACTTTATCAAAACATGCGTTCGATCCGTCGCTTTACAGATGAAGAAGTGACAGATAAAGAACTGCATACGATCTTAGAAAACTTACGCATTATGCCAAGTGGCGTCAATGCCCAGTCTTTAACATTCTTAGTGGTCAAGAGTCCAGATTATGTACAGAAGTTAAATCATACGGTCCGCTACGGCGGCGCCTTACCAAAGGAGATCGGCACACCAAAGGAAGATCAGTTTCCAAGAATGTATCTGGTCATCGTCCAGAATGGCAAAGACAGCTTAACTGACATCGATACCGGCATTGCGGCCTGCACGATCATGGCGACGGCTACCTCTTTAGGCTTAGCCTCATGCTGCTTCGCTTCTCATGATCCACAAAAAGTGGGCGAATTGTTTGGCCTCAAAGAGGATCAGAAAGCCCGTCTCGTCGTGGCTTTAGGACATGCGGCCTGCAGCTCAAAAGTGATTCCATTAACGGATACGAAAGCTTATCACCTAGATGAAAATGGCAACTTTGAAGTGCCAAAGCGTGCCTTAAAAGATATTTATCAAGTCATTTAAAAAACTCAGTACACCTGAGTTTTTTCATTTCACCAATTGTTTTAATTCCGCAATACGCTTTTTTAAAAACGTATTGTAGATCGTCACATCTTCTTGAAATTTAGGATGTGGCGTAATTTCAAAATGATCGAGACGATCCAAGATCTCCAGATCCTTTGGCTTTAAGAAATGCGTTGCTAATTCTTCAAATGTTAGCCCAATCGCACTGTAGTCAATCTTCTCTAAATAAGCTGGCAGATTCTCAAAGTCTTCTTTCGTGGCTAGAGGGAAGAACGCATTGCCATGATCAAAGAGTGGGAAGAATGAATAAGCCCCCGTCTTCTGATCTTTTAAATAGCCGAAGTTTCCAATATGACGATCATAGTTATACACTAAAGCATCAAATAAGATCATCTCTTTGAGTTCTTTCTCAAAGCCTCGCTTGATAAAGTCCTGAGCGATATCATCTTCATGATGATAATCAAAGACACCGATCGGCACATAGGCATGTTCTCGATCTGTCACTAAAGGACAGGAACTAGCCTTTTGTCCCTGATACATGACGATGTCATAAGGAACATGCGGAATGCCTAAGGCTTCTAAGACCTGGGCACAATAGTATTCACTATACATTTCTCTCCCTGGGACAGTGCCCCAGGTCGTTCCTCTTTTTAAAAGGACGATCTGATCATTTTCTCGCACAAAACATTTGCCTAACTGACCATCGGTCGTAAACTCTGGGGAAAGCCCCTGGGCCCTTTTTTCGACGCCAAGAAAACCCGCCTTGGCGGCATTGTCATCAAAGGCATGATCGTATAAATTGATCTCTTCAAAAGAAACTGGATCATTCTCTTTCTTGATCCAGTAAACATCATTGAGGGAAAGACTATACGTCTTGTCAAAGATCTCGGTCATCGAACGATCATCCTTAAGATCCAAGGCATACAGTAGTCCTTTGTATGTTTCTCGCCCACGCCACTTGGTGGCACGATCATACAAAAAAGCATAGAGCTGATTAGATAGTACAAGTTCCGGCACATACTGTTCATTCAATATCTCATAATGTTCCGGATCCGCAAAAGCGAGGACCGGTTCATTTTCATGCATAAGTAAATACATAAGACGCTCCTGAGAGCACTTCATTGCAAAAGCGGTGCTCTTTTTCTACACTTAGGATAGGTGATTTTATGGAAGAATTAACATTAGATAATTTTAAAGATCAAGTGATCGATCAAAAGGGACTGATCCTGATCGATTGTTACCAGGACTACTGTCCCCCTTGCTTTGTTTTAGACAATCGTTTAAAAGACCTTAAACAAAACTATCCCTTTGTGACAATGTACAAGTTAAATGTCATCAAAGAAAAAGACATCAAAGACGCCTTTCAGATTCAAAGCGTCCCTTACGTCTTATTCTTTAGTGATGGACATTTTATCAAAAGCTTTTATAAATAGGTGGTCTAACACTCGTAACTTTAGTCATGAGATACAGACCACCTTAAATATATACAAGTCCAGAATTGCATCTGATGACGGTGCATTTTGCAGATGGAAAGCTTTTCTTACCACATCCGACGGCACGGTAGTACTTCCCTCCGGTGAGCTGACTCTGAAGAACGTGGCGTTCTCCTCCAAAGAGAAATACTGCTCCCGGCATCAGTCTGTCTGGATTGTTGTAGTAGCGCACTGACTTTGATACGTTCAGCTCTGAAACTAGCTTAGGATGTTCCTTTCTGAATTCATCGAGAGAATCGCATTTCTGCTCGAAGCGTCTGTGTCTGTTCTTGCACACAGTCTCTCCGTCAAGCATGTACGTTCGCTCACGCTGACTCTTGATGAGTGCTCTGTCATGTCTTCTGAACTGCATGACTTCAAACTTTTTCGGCAGAGATGCAGAAGGAATTACATTCATGCCTGTGCAGGCAATGCAGACAGCATCTGTATCATGATCCTTCGGCATGTGCATAGCCGTTCTCATTGCATGAGTGTCCTTTCCAGTGCAGAAATGCACGTGCTCTTCTCCGTATTTGTCTGCAAGCCGTCTAACAATGAACGGAATGGCCTGGTTCAGAACGGAAAGTGCACCGTATTTCTTCATGATGCCTTCAGTCTTCGTGCTGAGCCTGCCTAGGTGGATTTCTTCATGGCAGTCGCGGCACAGTCCAATGAGATTTTCTGGAAGGTCACTTCCTCCCATTGACCGGGGGATCATGTGATGATAATGCTCAATCGGCTTTCCACAGAACGGACATACGCCGCCCTGTCTTGCATAGACGTATTCATGTGAGCCTTCATAGCCCTTCATGCGACCGTTTCGGAAGTCAGCACCGTAGCATCTGCCGCTGTCCATCTGCATGAATGAAAATTTGTTCACCTCAAGTGTCCATTCCGTTACTGGCAGTATGGAACTTACAAGTCTGACAATGCTTTCATGAGTCTGAACAAGCTGTCTTGCTGTCGACGTAAGCCATCCGTCTGGACGCTTTCGGTAGATGAATCGGACTGTCTCATTGATGATGTCCTTCACCATGACCGGCTTTTCATAGCCCGGCAGCATGCGCCCGTTCGGAAAGGAGGTTACGGTGCCGTTTCTTTTGGCACGGCGTTTCCTTCTCAGACGCTCTCCTCTTCGGCTTGCCCTGCGGCATTCCCTACGTTTCTTCATTTTCTTGGGAACGTCCCTGTTCCTGGATGAGACGTGTGCTCTGTAAATGCATTCTCCGTCTTCCGTCACGGCAGACACTCCTATATTTGTACGTCCTGGGTCAATGCCGGCATAGACCGGCTGAGTCTTCTCCGGACTTTTGTATTTCAGCTGAACTGTGAATGGAACATGCAAAACGATTCTCGCCTTTCCGTGATTCAGAAGGCGTTTCACATGGCCGCGTCTTCTCGTGGGCATCAGAGGATACCCGTCAGCAGATATGATATAGATGAAGTCTGCATCATGCAGCTCCCTGTCAAGTTTTGTCATTGACATATGAAATGCCTCCTTTCATAGGATTCCGATGCCGTCGCCTGTAAGGCACTAACACCGGCTATTACTTTTCCATAGCCTGGGTACGTTCTGAGGGTTCGGGAGCCTTGGAGTCAGCCCCGGTCCATGAAACGCATCCATGCGGCTCTGCTCAATGACCCACTTTCAAGCTCGTGACTTTAGTCATGAGTCAATTGACGCCCCAGCACTTGATGATCTGTCATCATTTATTGATTCGTGGCAAAGTCATAAAGCTCATCCATCGTATTAACAACAGCTAAGGCGCCTTCATCAAGCATATCCTGCTTATCGCCAAAGCCCCAGTTGACCCCAATGGAAGGTAAGTTCATAGCATTGGCCCCTTTGATATCATAGGTCGTATCACCGATCATCAAAGTCTTGCCATCCTTTGGTGCCTGTTCTAATAAATAGGCAATGACATCAGACTTCTTTTCACGAGAGTGATCGAAGCTGGCCCCACAGATCAGATCAAAAAGATCCGTCATTTCAAAACGATCTAAGATTTCCTTAGCCGTACGTTCTGGTTTAGATGTCGCCACGTAAAGCTTTGCCCCCGCCTTTTTTAGATCCTTAAGGGTCTTTTTAATATGTGGGTATGGTTTATTTTCAAACTTGCCGACCGTATTGTAACGGGAACGGAAGACTTTGATGGCCTCTTCGATTTGTTCATCATGCAGGCCAAAACGAGCAAATGTCTCATTTAATGGGGGACCAATAAAAACACGAAGATCGGCTAAAGAATAGCCGGTCTTATCAAAATGATTTAATGCCAGCTGGGCACATTTCGTAATGCCTTCGCTAGAATCTGTCAATGTCCCATCTAAGTCAAATAATAAGGTTTTATACATAACTTTTTCTCCTTTTATGGTGCTATTCTACAACAGCACAGGAGATTTGTCATGACCTAATTAATCAAGTTTGATTTGATCAAAGACTTTTCCGATGGATTCATGGAAGACCATCGTCGCCATATTGTCATAGCCAGTCTGATCTTTATTGATCATGATCAGATATTTGCCATTGAAATAGTTGACGAGATTAGCAGCCGGATAGACACTTAAAGATGTCCCACCGACAATAAAGCAGTCACACTGGTCGATCAAGCGAATTGCTCCGGCCCAGGCCGCTTCTGGTAAAGCTTCCCCATACATTGTGACATCTGGACGGACCATATGTCCGCACTTTGGACATTTAGGAATTGGTTCCTTACTTTTAAAGATAAAGTCTGACGGATATTCAGTCCCACAATGTGTACAGTAGTTACGATAGGTCGTACCATGGACTTCATAGACGACTTTCGATCCGGCTCTTTGATGGAGACCATCAATATTCTGCGTGATCACGCCATCAAGCTTGCCCTTCTTTTCCATTTCCGCCAGTTTATAGTGGGCACTATTTGGCTGGATCGCTCTCGTATCCATCTTCTGACGATAATATTCAAAGAACACTTTGGAATTATAATAAAGACATTCATGGGAAAGTAAATATTCTGGTGTATATTCATCAAACTGCACATCGTGCTGATTATAAAGACCATCCTTGCTTCGAAAATCAGGAATGCCGCTTTCGGTCGATACACCGGCGCCCCCAAAGAAGACGATATGCTTAGAGACCTGAATGATCTCGTTTAAAGCATCATAAGCGTCCTGACCTTTCAAAAAACGCAATTCTCCTTTTGGCATCTGTGTATAATGTTTATTTTCCATACTACACCCTCTTTCTTATGACTCTATTATAATTCAATTTTCATAAAGAAACGAAACAAAACGGTTTAAATTGCATTTTTTATAGGATGTGCTACACTTGAGATACCAAAAAAGGAGGTTCTTCGATGAAAATTAAGAAGATATTAACGGCTGTTTTAACAGCTTCCATGATCATGCCTGTTTCGAGTGTCTTTGCGGACAGCGAAGAATACTTAGTCTTAGGTAAAGATCTGACGTCGACTGAGAAGGCGACTGTTTTAAATCTCTTAGGCGTCGATAACGAAAATAACTATAACGTATCCTACGTCACACATAGTGATGAAGTGAAATATTTAAGCAGCTACATTTCTGCCAGCAAGATCGGCTCACGTGCCTTATCTAGTGTCCTGATGCAGAAGCAGAACACCAATGCCGGCATTTCTGTCACGACAAAAAACATTACCTATGTCACAGCGGATATGTATAAGAATGCCCTGATCACTGCCGGCGTGAAAGATGTCAAGTTGACCGTTGCCGGTCCATTCAAGATCTCCGGCACCGCTGCCTTAGTGGCCGCCACCAAGTCTTATGAAACGATGACCGGGACAACATTAAGTACCACGGCGAAAGATACGGCCAATAATGAATTACAGGTCACGACCGATACCGCAAAAGAAGTCGGTAATGATGATGCCGCGAAATTAGTCGCTTCCTTAAAACAGAAAGTTGCCGAGATGGGTGATGACTATACCCGTAGTGATGGCGAAAGTGCCCTCAAAGAATTAGAGAATTCTATGAACATCCAGATCAGTGATGATACGGAAGACGAGATCTTAGACTTGATGGATAAGATGAAAGACGTCAACTTAGATGAAGATGCCATCAAGACACAGGCCAAGGATATTTACGAAAGTATCAAAGGCTATGCTTCCCAGATCACATCCAATACAAGTGGTCTTTCCGGTATCGCCCAGAAAGTCAAAGACTTCTTATCGACGATCATTGATTTCTTTACCGGTAAATAATGGTAAACAAAAACACCCTCACGGGTGTTTTTTCGTTATAGGATACTTCATGGAAATGAAAAAATGCAGCGCTCAGATCAGATTCGAGTCTCCAAGGCTGCAAAAACGGCCGCATCGAACAAGTTGATTCGAGTCATATATTCAATGCTTCCAAATAGCTCTCCATATGATAACCGTTAATATGGGGATCTATTACAGCTCCTATTATAGGACAATCAGCTAAAAAAGGAAGCTCAATTTGTATGGTTTCCAAATCGATACAGTTTAGTGGTTTCAGTTTTTATATGTGATGAGAGGGCTGTATTCTCTCTCCTTTTGCGTACCGCAAAATCAAAAAGGCCCCAGGATTCAAAAAATCGGAAATTTCTAAACCCTAGAGCTTGACTATTCTTATCAAATTTTATAAGACATCTAATGTTTCCATTTTGATCGTAGGTAGACCGGAGAATGAACTGATATATAATGACCCGCTCATTGTGACATGGTCACCTTTCTTTAATCTTGTATGGGCAATTGGTGTATTGTAGGCTGTGGATTTGACTAAGCCATGAGATGTACGGAATGATAATTCAAGACCTCTTGACATATCAAACTTCCGAATACTTTCAATTTCCACATCTTCAATTAAGAAACGTGGACGATGGTTACCTACACCATAAGGTTCTAAGGCCTTTTCCATTTCATTGATAGAATCATGCGTGATTTCTTCAAGATTGGCTTCAATCGCACGACCGACTAATGGTTCATCATCACCATCGGTCTTGATCGTTGACAAGGCTTCCCCAAACTTCTGGTAGCTGCCGCCTTCCTTCTTTGGATTCAGGAAATACTGTAATAAACGATTCCAATGAATCTTATCATTTTCACTTAAGTATGTTTCAAGTGTCTTGATGACGCGAGCACGGATCATCGGTGCATTATAAGAGACATGACCATCTCCACCATATAAAAGCATATTATTACGCTTTTCTTTGGTGATCATGATACGTTCAAAGGTAAAGTAACGTTCATCTTCTAGAATCTTACGTGCCTTCTTAAATAATGTACGATTCTGTTTTAATAATGGTGCATCAGAACATAAGACACCAATGCCGCCTAAGGCATAAGAATAATTACCTAATGTATAATGTGAGGCGATCGTGCAGGCGATGGTTGCTAGAGCCGCATTTCCTTCCTTCATCGTAATAGACGTATCTTCCTGACGATTATATAAGGTAATGCTATGATCACGAATAATTAAAACATTTCCTTTTAAGGCATATTCATCACGATGGATATACTTCACTTCAAAAGCGACTTTGATCGTTGCTAATAAACGAATAAAAATTAAGACCGTAAATAATGAATCCAAAGCGGTATCGGCCACGAACAAGAATATCTGTTTCTGTTGAACCTTTTCATCGAAGGCCTTGAAGAAGGCTTCCCCATTTTCAATGATTGACAGGTCAAAATCATAATCCTGTCCTAAAGATTCAAAAGCTTCCTTGCTCATCCCACGTTCTTCAATGACTTTCGCAAGAACGCTGTCCACTTCAAATGACTTTGAGATCTCATCAGTCTTTGTACAAACGAATTTTTCAATATCCATATAAATTTGACTCCCCCTTTGTATAAACTCTTCCCACCTTTTAACATACCACAAATTTGTTCATTTTATAAGTCCTTTGCTTGAATTCATGGACATTTCATAAACAAACACAAAATGCAGGGGGCTCCCCTGCATTTAAATTCTCTTTTTGACTAAGTCTTCGAGATACCCATTTTCGGTATCGAGGTTTCTTGCTAAAGCATAGATCTTATTATAAAGACGGCTTGGACAAGGATGTTCATTAAAGAGATCAAGCGATTCCTTGAAGTTCTCCTTAATATTGATGATCTCCTTACGATCCGCCTTGGCATAAGCTAAGACCTGAGCTTTGGTAAGGTCATCATATAAAGAAGAGACCATCTCTTCATCAAAGTCTTCAAAACAAAGCTGGATCTTGACGCCGGCAATACGCGTTAAATTCTTATAGCCTTCTTCTTTATTTGGTAAGTGATCATAAGCCTGTTCATGATAATCCAATGAGGTCTTTAAATGATTGAGATCATGGGATTCATTATAGGCATGGAAATAATCACTTGCTAAAGTGAGATAAGAATTACTTAAAGCCGGACTTTCTAAAGCTAAACGCATATCCAAGGCTTCTTTATGATAGAACACGGCTTCGGCAATATCTTCATAGTTTTTATAAAGTTTAAAGCGTGACTGATAATAAGCGCCTAAATTTGATAAGATCTTGGCTTTTAATGACAGCACTTCATTGTCTTCATCTAAGTCTTCGACCTTACGTTTCAGTTCATCAAAGATGCCTTTGGCGAACTTTAACATCTTTTCGTCATGGACGGCTAAAAGACCATAGGCCATCTTATTGGATAACTGACAATATGCAAGATCATCGACATCAGCTTTCTTGATCATCTCAAGTCCCGTTAATCGTAATTGATAGGCTTTTGGATCCAAAGTCACAATTTTTTGGATCAAGTCAATCACTTCATCGATGCGGTGGATCTTTTTATCCTTGCCGATCATTTCAATAAAGTTCTTGGCCATGACTAAATGGGATTCATCTAGAGCCTCTGTAAAAGGCGTGAGGCAAAGATCATCATAACGATAGAGCAGGCCCATCCCTTTGGCGGATAGCCAGCTTTGTGATGTCGCTTCACTGATGTCATAGCCGTCTTCATTAGGTGTTAAGAAATACATATTGATGAGAAGTTTTATACAGGCATCACTGATCTTCGTCAGATCCTTTTCTAAATATTTTTCATAATGTTTTGTGGATTTCTTTGTATCAAGATATTGATAAAATTGTTTGTCTTTGATTTGTGTCAGAACATCTAAGCCAATTTCTTCTAAGCGTGCTTTGCTTACGCATTGTCCATCCATTTGATAAGCCATTAATGGTAAGACAAGCTGCAGGCTGAGTTCTCTGATTTCATCTTTCATCAGTATCCACCTCCTATCTCTAAGTATAGCCCTTTCATGGGGGAAACGTCATCCTTTTTTATCAAACATATCATGTTGCAATGAAAAAAGACTCTATGTTTGTACACATAGAGCCTCACCATTTAATCTGCTTCAAATTCCATGGGATAATATTCTGAACCAAAGATCGAACCTTTTCTTCTCGCCTTTGAATAATAAAGGTTGAGATCGGCCTGCTTCATGATCTGACGCATGGTATGAGAAGTGTTCGCCTTGCCATAACAGTAGCCAGCGGTGAAGGAGATCTCCAACGGATCATCACGATACGTAAATGATTTCAGCTTGTCTTGAATCGCCTGCAGGGCGGATGTGACAAGATGATCATCCTGATGCGGTAAGACAAGAATGAACTCATCACCGCCATAGCGGTAACAGTGTTCCTGCCCAAAGGCATCGATCAACTGATGAGCAACAGATGACAAAACAAAATCACCGGTACGATGACCATAATGGTCATTGAAATTCTTAAAATCATCGACATCCACATACACGACAAGCGTTTCTTTCTTAAGAAGCTGATCAAAATCTTTACGATAAGCCTGACGACTCTTTAACATCGTCAAGGTATCATATTCGAGAGCATTTTCCAGTCCTTCAATGCGCCGTTTATAATCTTCATTCTCTGCTTGAAGATCTTGTTCAAGCTTTTCATGATGATGTTTATAGTATTCCATTAATGAGAAAACTAAAACGATGGCGACAATGAAAGCCAACATATTTATAAATGATCCGGTCGATAGGATCAAAGATTTCCATTGATCAGTCAGGATATAATAATTATACCCAATAATAACAAGAGCACTGGTGAAAGCGCTTAAGAAGCTACCAAAAACATACAAGGCACACATGATCAAAATCATGAAGACTTGAGCATGGGGCACTTTTCCTAAGAAAAGAAGAAATGCAGTGACAAGTGTAAGCAAGAGCCCACAAAGAATGTCGAGAGTATTTCCCTTAATCCGTTTCATAAATCACATTCCTTCCTATAATCTTTGTCAGTATACCACATTTTATATCTCACGAACAGGAATAATGGAAATTGATCCGATAAATTCAATAAATTTCTTGAGACTATAAAAAAAGTCGAGGTCCTCCCCCGACTGATCTTCTATTCTTCTACGTATTCATCATCACGGTCCTGATAGACATAACGTTCTACCTGGGCGCCATAAATAACGATATCATCTGATATCTGGTTTTCCTGTAAATTGGATGCAAAAACAGCCCCTGAAATAAAGTCTTCAATAGCTTTACGATCAGCACCAGTAATATCTGAATAGTTGATAATGACTGTGCGACCGCTTAACAAGTCATTGACAACATCCTCTCTAATATCAACACTGTCTGCTCTCACTAAGAGAATAGCCAAATTACTTTTCACTGTGGACACCTCCATACTCTATGTCTAGATTTTACTCTTATCGGCTTAAAAAAGCAATTCTTTGGCCATCTTTTCAAAACTTCATCCATGAAAAAAGCCAGAAGTTCTCCTTCTGACTTAACGAACCATCCACTTAAATAGGGACATTGGTGTGATCGAGACGACCATATATCTTGGTAAAGCATAAATATCGTCATTTGCCGATGCATTATGGTACTGATTGTACTTGAATGCCATCTTCACATGATTCTCTTTCAAGATCTTATGCATACCATCTCTTACTCTCCCATAAGGATAAGCAAAATATGTATGATCTGCCCCAGGCTTTTTAAAGTCCTGATCAATGGCCTTTAAAGACATATCCTGGATCTTTTTACGATCAAAGCCTGTAGAAGACTTCTCATGCATATTATAAGAATGCGAATAATACTGTGCTGTTTCATCATTCTTGATCTGACTTTCTGTTAAGAAGCCAGGTTTGACATGATCTTTTAAATGCTTTCCAATGACAAAAGCTGTTGCCTGCATATGATACTTCTTTAAGATTGGTTTCACGATCGTATTAAAATTTTCAAATCCATCATCAAAAGTTAAAACGATATTATTCCCCTTTAACACTTTATGATGGGTCAAATAATCATAGAGCTCTGCCATCGTCAATGTCTTATAGTGATGTTCATACAAATACTTCATCTGTTTTTCAAATACGCTTTTCTTTTCTGCATAAATGTAATTGGCATAATGTTCATCCTTATCCTGATCTTCCACGATGGAATGATAACCAAGAATGGGAATGCCTTCACTTTTGGCATGCACGGAAAATGCGAACATGACGCCAAAGACAATGACGAAGATGAGGGCGGTATGACTTAAAAACCTCTTCAACCTCATAATTTTTTAACCTTCTCAACCTATAATCTACATCGAGGGATTGTAGCAGAGTTCTTAAAATCATGCAAGTTTCATTATGATTTGAATGTTAAATGGTAAAACAGATCAACGCTTTTCTTTGGTTTGACTTTGATGTAGTAAGTATTAGACGATAAAGTCACTTGATGCGTCACGTCATCACCACTTTGACTTTCATTCATTTTGTAGTAATGTTTATCGCCTTCATCATCAATGGAGAAGAGATCAAGATCCATTGCTTTTTCTAACTTCAGGCTGACACTTGTTTTTCCTTTCAGCACGATCTTATAAAAACGAGCCTGGCCACCAAAGCAGGCCGCCTTCGTTGTTTTGCCCGCTTTGATCTTTGTCGCTTTCTTGACCGTCGTGTTTTTAACGTTCATCTTATGATACGTATATTTGAAACGATAGGCATTTTGTCCATCGGGGACGAGTACATAACTGCCTTTTGATAAAGCAACCTCCCCATTGCCTTCAACACTTTTCACAAGCTTATGGTTTTCATACAGTTTGTACGTGCCACCTTTGACATATTTACTTTTCTTGACATAATCACTTCTTAGTGTGATATAACCTGTCGCTACATCGAAGGAACACTTTGGTGTGCCCGAGATGATCGTATACGTTTTGTCTTTAAGACGACGATCATCACTAGAGATCTGTGAGACTTTCAAGGTGATCGTCGCCTTCTTAAACTTTGCGAGCGAATGATCTGTTAAGTCGATCATGTAAGCCTGCTGGGTCACTTTCACATAATACGTACCAGGACTCGTTACAGTCACGGGATGCACACAATCTGCTTCCTGATAAATGCCAATACTCATCTTCGTCTTATTGCTTGTCACATTCACAAGTCCATTTTTAATGACCTTTAATGGCATGACGATCGAACGTGACGTGGCGGAACTTGAACCTTTTTCAAAGGTGAACTTATAGCTGTTGCCCTTCTCCTTTAAGGAGGTCGATAAGACTTTGGGCTGCATGATCGTTTCACTATGGACGACCTCCTTACCGCTCATGATATAGACGACGAGTCCGGCTAACACACATGTACATAATAAATGCAAATAAGATTTAAAACTCAAAAAAACCACCTTCCTTAATTCCATCATAGTAGGATCTTCAGGAAAGTGGTTCCAACCTGTGAAACAGTCCTTATTTTTTAAGCAAAGTGAGATACTTTGCGGGAACTGTTTTGATCAAATAAATTTGATTGGGTGAAAGGTAAAACACATAGCCATCGTCGATCATCCGCCTGGTATCAACTAAAAATACGACGGGACGGCCATGACGGGATCCGACTTTAATGGCCTGTTCAACACTGGTCGACAAGTGGACATACAATCGTGTCATCGGTAAAAGGCCTTCTCTTTCAATTGATGAAACGAAACGATCCGCTGTCCCATGATAAAGAGGATCCGGTGGAATCACTTCTTTCATCTCAATATGAACGGGAATGGAATGCCCTTGATTGGCTCTGATCTTCGTATGATCTTCATTAAAGCTATAGCGTCCCTTTTCATCATATTTCACGATCTCTTCTAGCGTCTTTCGTGTCATGTGTTCTTTTTCTAAAATGTAGTTTACATCGCCCCAGCCATGTTCATCTAATTTGAGACCAATGGCTTCTGGATGATGGCGTAATAAGTACGCTAAGCGTTTGCTTTGTTTCTCATGCATTAGAGACAGTCCTTATAAAGATCATAAATGTCTTCTTCATCCACAGAAACAAAGGCATTGGCTAATAAGCGCTGCTGATTGGCATAAGTAGAATGCGCAAATGGGCGTAAATCCGCTTCCGTTGCCCCATAGTCATGCATTGGCTTATAATGCAGAACATTTTCTAACAGCGCAGAGAGACTTTCTAAAGGATCTTCCTCATTTTCAAAGATATCTTTCAAGAGTTCCTTCAAAGGCGCAAAGCCATCAGGATCTTTCAGATCATAGAAACGTAAGACACTCATTAAGAACTGATAGTTCGATTCTCCATGAGCGACATGATATTTTCCACCAAAGGCATAACTCATGGCATGGACAAGACCACAGCCGGCATTGCTAAAAGAGATCCCGGCATTCAAAGAGGCTTCAAATAACAGTTTGCCAAATTCTTTATAATCATCAGGCTCCACGGCAACATGTTGGTAAACAGGTAAGATCGTCGACATGGCGGCTGTCGCAAACATCTGTGTATATTCTGTAGCCTTTGGGGACAAATAACTTTCAATGGCATGAATGAGTGCATCGATCGAACTTGTCGCAAAGAATTGATAAGGCAGGTTTTTAATAAATTCACTGATTAAGACTGCACGATCTGGATACATTGCATCGCCAACTAAGCCCTGTTTTGTATGAAGCTTCGTACGATTGACAACGGCAATGTTCGTCACTTCTGAACCGGTGCCACATGTCGTTGGAATGGCAATCAGTTCATGATGAGAAGTCAACTCATGATCATAAAGATCATTCACATCTGTTTCGTCCCCACAGACAGAAAGGATCTTGGCAATATCTAAGACCGTTCCACCACCGATGGCGATCAAACGATCAAAGTCGAGTGAATGGATCCTTTCTATGATCTTATTGACCATGACATCATCTGGTTCCCCACGACCATAATCTTCCTGGTAAATGACCTGCGCCTCACATCCACAATCATTTAAAAGATTACCTAAGATAGGTGCATTCGATAAAATCAGGTCATGAGCCGAGATCTTCTGATCATCGATAAAGTCCTGAAATGTTTCATATTCATAGAGGACTGGTTTTAATTTTAATAGCTGCATAGACATCATCTCCTACAAATATTTTAGAACGCTCATTTTCTCTTTTCAATAAATATAAAAAATACCTACAAACGTCATTTGAAAACAAAACATGAACGGAAGTTAATGGACGTTTATCGGTACATCTTTATCATTAAGAGTAGAAATCGCAGACTTTACGAGACATCATGGGAAAATATGTGACCAAGGAGGACCTTCCATTATAAAGGGATTTTAGTATAGTAGGAGAAAATTAAATTTATTATTTTTCAATTTGTGTGACTTTGGTGTGACCTTTTTGTGTTACACTATGAGTGTGCTTAGAGATAAGCAAAAATCCCTTCATATTTTAAATCCCAAACATGTGAAAAGCGGCTATTCCCTAGCCGCTTTTCCTCATTTATAAAACTTTTTTAGATTGCATCCTATACATCAATGATCTGATCAGAAATTTCTTTCATGTACTTCTTGATATAGATCGTATCGATCAGACTAGAAGCTGCTTCGACAATTAACATGATGCCTAAGAATGTGGTAATGATCTCAGAAGAAATCATTGGATTGAATAAGCAAACGATTCCTAAGATCAACGTCAATACCGCAATGACATAAAGTCCAGAACGTCCACCAGCCACACTGATCACATGACCGATCTGCATACGCATGATACTATCCGCAATCAAGAAAGCACCGACCGTTAATGGTAATAAGTAATTTCCAATCTTTGGATAAGCAATCAAAGCAATTCCTAGCATGATGTAGATCACACCTTGTAACAAACCACCGGAACGTAAGAATAAAGTTGCTGTTGAAATATCAACGGTAATAAAGACGATGCCGGCGATAATGGCTGCGACACCTAAGATCCAAGTCACGATCGTAACGACCTGAACTGGTTTCATGATCGTGATCACACCAAGAATAATAAATAAGATAGAAACGATGATTTTAAGTACTAAAAATTTCTTTGCATCCTTCATACAGATCACCTCTTTCTTCACTTATATCTTAGTGCGAAAAGTATCGATTTTAAATAGTCAAAATTACGAATTTGCTTAAAGAATTCGCTATAAAAAAAGAGTTTTCCAATGAAACTCTCATAAATAAAAAAATGGTCGGGAAGACAGGATTTGAACCTGCGACCCCCTGGTCCCAAACCAGGTGCACTACCAAGCTGTGCTACTTCCCGACT
>ONFH01000163.1 GCA_900317015.1 uncultured Erysipelotrichaceae bacterium
ATTAAAAATACAGTCTAGTATTTTTAATGTGAATTTTATATAATAGACCCTAGTAGGAGGTATGACTTTCAACATGAAGGAAGGAATTCGTAAAGAATATAAAAATGTCTATGACGCCTCTCCTAAGAGGATCGATATTGTGGATGTTCCTGAATTTAACTTTATCATGATTGACGGGATCGGTAATCCAAAGGTCGAAGAATTCAAGCTGAAAAAACATGCTTTGAAAATTCTTTCTCAGGAAATCAGAGAATACTTTAAAAAGGAAAAAGATCTCCTTTATCTGATCTCCCCTTTAGAAGGTCTTTGGGATACTTATGATAATTCCCGTTTCGACGTCACTCGTAAAAAGATGATTCGTTTTACGTTGATGATCGCACAGCCTAAGCTCCTTGATCCAGTTACATTTGAAATGATCAAGCAGCAGACGGCGAATAAGAAGGACAACCCTTATATCGTTGATATTTACTTGAAGAAATTCAAAGAAGGAGAATGCGTACAGACACTTCATCGTGGCGCTTATAATACGGAGATCGAAGACACGAAAAAGATCATGGAATTTATTACCATTCAGAACATGAGACTGGAAGGTTTTCACCATGAGATCTATCTGAAGGATGAAGAAAAGGTCGCTGAAGAAAAACTGAAAACGATCATCCGTTACGCAATTACAGAACAAGGGGACTTTTAGAACCCCCTTTTTTGTTGGAGGATATTATGAAATTTATATCATGGAATGTAAACGGCATTCGTGCCTGCTTAAAGAAAGGCTTTGAAGATTTCTTTAATGAAAGCAATGCCGACTTGTTTGCGATTCAGGAGACAAAAGCGCAGCCAGAACAGATGACATTTTTGCCGGAAGGCTATCATTGTTACATCAATTCCGCTGTGCGTAAAGGCTATAGTGGGACGGCCGTCTATGCCAAAGAAGAACCACTTAACGTGACGTATGGGATCGGCATTGATGAACATGACCAGGAAGGCCGTGTCATCACGCTAGAGTATCCTGATTTCTATTTTGTGACATGTTACACACCAAATTCGAAAGTCGAATTGGCGAGACTGGATTATCGGATGGTCTGGGAAGATGAATTCAGAGCGTATTTAAAAGCCCTTGATGCAAAGAAACCCGTTATCTTATGTGGCGACCTTAATGTCGCTCATGAAGAGATCGATTTAAAGAATCCGCAGTCCAATCATAAGAATGCCGGCTTCTCAGATGAAGAACGTGCTAAGATGACAGAATTATTAAATGCTGGCTTCACTGATACGTTCCGTCACTTCTATCCGGATCAAACGGATATTTACAGCTGGTGGAGCTATCGCTTTAAGGCCCGTGAACGCAACGCTGGATGGCGTATTGACTATTTTATTGTCTCTGATCGTTTTGTCGATCACTTAGAGGATGCAAAAATTTATGATGATGTGTATGGCAGTGACCATTGTCCTGTCGGTCTGGAGGTAACGTTATGAAATTATTGATCATGTCTGATATTCATGGTGACTATGAAGCTTTATCAAAAGTCTTTGATTATTATGAAAAGGATCATTGTGACGGCATTCTTTGCTTAGGTGATATTTTATATCATGGCCCAAGAAATGATCTGCCTCATGGCTATGCTCCAAAGAAATGTATCCCATTATTAAATGCACATAAAGATGAGATCATTGCGGTCCGCGGCAACTGTGATGCCGAAGTGGATCAGATGGTCTTAGATTTTCCAATGCGTGCTGATTATGCTTTATATCATATTGATGGCCATACGTTCTTTTTAACTCATGGGCATCTTTATAATGAACAAACTATGCCACATCTTAAAAAGGGCGATGTCTATCTTTATGGTCATTTCCATGTCCCTGTTTTTGAAGAGGCTGATGAAGGATACTATAAGGTCAATCCAAATTCCATCTCTCTTCCTAAAAAAGGTGAAGCAGGTTTCTTAGAATATGAAGATGGCGTCTTTACGCGCTATAATATGAACCACGACATTTTAGAAACATTGAAGATCTAGAGAGACTCTAGACC
>ONFH01000012.1 GCA_900317015.1 uncultured Erysipelotrichaceae bacterium
AGTGGAGAATTCATTGCCGAAAAACGAAAAAATTCAAAAAGTGGGAATAGAATACGATGATCGGCAACATGTTCTTTTGATACAAAGTAAATAAAATGAGACAAAGGTTCCTATTATGCAAGATCACTGCATAGGGGAACCTTTTCAATTTTATATGTATTTTTTATGATAGGGATTACATTTTGCATAAACCTAAAGAAATAGAAAATTCGTTAAGGGATAACAGAAAAAAGAAAGAGAAATGTTAAAGAAATATAAAGATTCATAAGAGAAACTCAAAAATCTTATATAAATCAAAAAAGTGTGATATGGGAAGAATACGCTTACAAATCTATAATAGGAGCTGTAAAGAAAAGAAAAACAAGTCAATAATTCAGGAGGAAATTTATTTATGAAAGCAAAAAAATTATTAGCTGTTTCTTTAGCAGCATCCACAATGTTAGGTCTTGCTGGATGTGGCGGATCTAGTTCAAGCACAAGTTCTTCTTCAAAATCTTCTTCATCAGAAGATAAGGCTTTAACAGCCAAGATCACAGTCTGGTCACCACAGGAAGACCAGTCAAAAGCCAATGGTAACTGGTTAAAGAAAGAATGTCAGGCTTTCGCAAAGCAGCATCCAAAGTGGAAGTTAACATTCAAGTATGGTGTATGTTCTGAAGCTGATGCTGGTAAGACAGTCACTCAGGATGTCAGCGCAGCAGCCGATGTTTATATGTATGCTAACGACCAGTTAGGGACATTGATCGATGCCAACGCCGTTGCTCAGTTAGGTGGTAGTACTTTACAGACAGTTAAGGATACAAACTCAGCTTCTATGTTAAAGTCAGTTACATCTAATGGTAAGGTTTATGGTATTCCATTCACTGGTAACACTTGGTTTATGTATTATGATAAATCAGTCTTCTCAAGCAGTGATGTCAAATCATTAGATACAATGCTTACAAAGGGCAAGGTTGCCTTCCCACTTTCTAACTCATGGTATTTAGGTTCATTCTATTTAGCTAATGGCTGTACATTATATGGTGATGGTACTCAGGCTAAGAAGGGCGTTCAGTTTGGTGGCGATAAAGGCTATGCAACAACGAAGACATTAGTTGATTTAGTGAATAATAAGAACTTCTCAGATGATGCTGATGGTAAAGGTTTAGCTGGCTTACGTTCACATAAGATCAAAGCTATGTTCTCTGGTTCTTGGGATTATGATGCAGTTAAGAAAGCATTAGGTAAGAACTTCGCAGCCACTCAGTTACCAACTGTTAAGATCGGTGGTAAAGATCAGCAGTTAAAGTCATTTGCTGGTTCTAAAGCAATTGGTGTTAACCCTAAGTCAAAGAACATGGAAGTTGCTGTTAAGTTAGCTGCTTACCTTGGTGGTGAAAAGGCTCAGAAAGATCATTACACATTAAGATCTATCATTCCATGTAATACAGCATTATTAAAAGAAAAATCAATCGCATCTGATCCACTTATCAAAGCTCAGAACGATACAATTAACAATACTTCAGTATTACAGCCTACAATTGCTGCAATGAACAACTATTGGACACCTGTAGAAACATTTGGTAAAGCTTTAGTTGCTAAACAGGTTACAACTAAGAACTATAAAGCAAAGACTGATGCATTCCAGAAGTCATTAAATAGTGACGCATCGAAATAATGAAAACGGGTAACGGTCTCTCCTTTGAGACCGTTCTCGCTTATAAGAGAAGGAGATCTATATGAAATTTAAGAAAAAGAAAGTCAGTGAATTTGTCAGTCCATATACCGTCTCTGATGCCTGGAAGAAAGGCGATGGCAAGACCAAAGGCTCATTTCTCATCATGGGGCTTGGCTTGCTCACGAGACATCGATATGCAAAAGGGCTGATCTATTTAGGATTAGAAGTCTTATTTATCTTATTCATGGCTGCATCTGGACTTAAAAGCTTAGCCAATCTGCCAGGGTTAGGGTCAGTGACTCAACATCAGGTCTGGAATGAAGCCAAGGGTATTTATGAATATACAGCAGGCGATAACTCACTGCTGATGTTACTCTATGGTATTGCTACATTATTTGTCATTATTGGTTTCGTCTTATTATGGCGTTCTAATGTCAAGAGTAACTATAAAGCACAAGTCCTGAGTGAGGAAGGACGTCACTTGAATACTTTCAAGCAGGATGTTGCGACTTTATTTGATGGAAACTTACAGAGCTTATTATTAGCGGGACCAGTCACAGGTGTTTTGATCTTTACAATCTTACCACTTGTCTTCATGATCTCCATGGCCTTTACAAACTATTCTATTAAAGGCAACCATCTGATCTTGTTTGACTGGGTCGGGTTAAAGAACTTCGCTCAAGTTTTAAATATGCGTTCTAATATCGGTAAGGAATTTTGGAGCGTTTTAGCATGGACGTTAGTATGGGCAGTCTTCGCCACTTTCCTGAACTACTTATTCGGTATGTTACTTGCCATCTTGATCAACCGTAAAGACACCCATGCAAAGTCTTTCTGGAGATTCTGCTTCGTTTTATCAATTGCCGTACCTCAGTTCGTTTCTTTACTGATCATGAGAACGATGCTTCAGCCAGAAGGGGCTGTCAATGTCTTATTAAAGAATGCTGGTCTGATCTCACAGTCATTACCATTCTTTACCGATACGACTTGGGCTCGTGTGACAGTCATCGTCATCAACTTATGGGTCGGTATTCCTTATACGATCTTACAGGTCACTGGGATCTTACAGAATATTCCTGCTGAATTATATGAATCTGCGAAGATCGATGGTGCAAGTCCATTTATCACATTCATTAAGATCACATTACCTTATATGTTATTCGTGACGACACCTTATTTAATTACTCAGTTCACTGGTAACGTGAATAACTTCAACGTCATCTACTTATTATCTGGTGGTGATCCAACTCCTGTTGGCGGCACTGCTGGTAAGACCGACTTACTGGTTACTTGGTTATACAAATTAACGATTGATAAACAGTACTATAACATTGGGGCCGTCATCGGTATCTTAACATTCATCGTTTTAGCAATCGTTGCCCTTATTACTTATCGTAATTCAGGCTCTTATAAGAATGAGGAGGGATTCATGTAATGGCTAAAAAGATTACCAAATCGTATAAGACAAAAAAGAGAATCGTGAATATTATCGTGCATGTCTTTCTAGCGATCTTAGCTTTTATTTGGGTCATGCCGATCTTCTGGGTCATCTTAACTTCATTTAGAAAAGAACCAGGAAGTTATATTGATACATTTTTCCCAAAGCATTATACGTTCAATAACTATATTAAATTATTTACTGATACAAATATCTTAAACTTCCCACGTATGTTTATGAATACATTAGTGATCGCCATTTTCTCTTGTATTATTAGTACATTCTTTGTATTAAGCGTCGCTTATTGTATGTCACGTTTAAGATTCAAATTAAGAAAACCATTTATGAATGTGGCTATGATCTTAGGATTATTCCCAGGGTTCATGTCAATGGTTGCCGTTTACTATATCTTAAAAGCTATTGGTTTATCTGAAGGATCTATGATCCGTGTCGCTCTCGTCCTCGTTTATTCAGCCGGCAGTGGTGTTGGTTTCTATATTGCCAAAGGGTTCTTTGATACCATTCCTAAGGCCCTTGATGAAGCTGCCTGCATTGATGGGGCTACGAAATGGCAGGTCTTCACAAAGATCACCATCCCTCTTTCAAAGCCAATCATCGTTTATACAGTCCTGACATCATTCTTAGCACCATGGCTCGACTTCATCTTTGCCAGAGTCATCTGTCGTGCAAATGCTGCTTACTACACAGTATCCATTGGTTTATGGAACATGCTTACAAAAGAGTACATCGACCAGTGGTATACTCGTTTCGCAGCCGGAGCCGTTTGCGTTTCTATTCCAATTGCGATATTATTTATTTACATGCAGAAATATTATGCAGAAGGTATGTCTGGTGCAGTAAAGGGATGATGTTATGTTAAAGAAAGTATTTCAAATAATACTTGCCTTACTTACAATTACATCTTGTTCAATGGGGTCGTCTAACGACTCCTTTGTTGCGTCAAATAAGGCGTCCACGACGCCTTATGGACGTTACTTGAAAACTGTAACTTATACTTTAGCCCATTTAACGGGGGTCAATAATTCCAATCTTCCTAAGGGCGAGACCTATGAAGATAATGCCTATACGAGATATCTTCTTAAAAAGTTAAATGTCCAAAATAAAGACGTCATTGAAGCCTATAACACCGATTATACTTCAAAGGTACATCATGCCATCTTAAGTAAGGATATTCCCGATGTCATGATCGTGGAAAACTTAGATGATCTTGATTATCTGATCGAACACAATATGATCGAAGATCTAAGTGATGCTTATAAGAACTGTGCTTCGAAACGAATCAAGGATATGTACTCTTCTTACGGTTCATCGATCCTTGATCATGTTTCTAAAAATGGTAAGCTCTATGCCATGCCAGAAACCAATATTGATGATGGACCAAACTTATTCTGGTGTCGCTACGACTGGCTAAAAGAGTGTGGCCTTAAAGCGCCAAAGACATTATCAGATGTTGAACAGATCGTGGAAGTGTTTAGAAAGAAGAAACATTCCGATGGCTTATTAGCCGATACAGCGTTGACTGCCGGGACTGGCTATTCAAGTGAATATTTATTGAATCTTTATTTTGCGAGTGCCAATGTCTATCCTAAACAGTGGATCAAACAAAAAGATGGTTCGATTCGTTATGATTCAATCAATAAGAATGCGAAAAAAGTGTTAGCGCATCTCCATACGCTTTATGACAAGGGGATCTTAGATCAACATTTTCTTCTTCGTACATCTGATAACATTGTCGATGAAATTACGAGTGGAAAATGTGGTGCTTTCTTTGGCCCATGGTGGGTTCCTAATAACCCACTTATTGAGGCCGTGAAAAAGAATTCTAAAGTGCAATGGATGCCTTATCGAATTCAAACAAGTACAAATGGTACGACCTCTTATCATTCGGTGAATCCATCTTCTAAGTATGTTGTTGTGAGAAAAGGATTCAAACATCCAGAGATCATCTTTAAGATCATTTCTGTGATCTTCGATTATCTTCGTTATGATAATAAGAACGTTTCTTCCATCAACCGTTATTATGCTTTAAATGTCGATCCAACCGCACGACCAATCTCGATCAATGTCGATTATCGAGACGCCTTAACACGTAGTTATCGTAGTATTCAATGGATCTTAGATGGTCATCAAGTGACAAAGAACATCAGTTCGATCAATGTTTCGTATGCCAGTGCCTGTCAGGCTTATTTGAATAAGTCTAAGAAGAATCAGGCCGAGAACTGGGCTGCTTATAGTTCTCGTATTCAAGCTTTGAAATTGATTGATACAAAGAAAGTTAAACGAGTGGAATGTGTGAACATTGAATCAAATGAATCATCCATCAAGAAGACCTATTATTTGACACAGTTAGAGAATCAAACGTATTTAAAAATTATCTCAGGAAAGGCATCCGCTGATTCCTTTGATCAGTTCGTCAAAGACTGGAAGGAAAATGGTGGGAATGCTTTAACAAAAGAAGTAGAAAAGGACAGTCATTCTACAACGTAGTAGGGGGACTGCTTCTCTACTTTTTTTTTACCTAAAGCAAAAACCAGTTCAATGAACTGGTTTCTACTTTTCGGGATTTTAATTTTTTTAAGGGATTGATTTTTTATGAAGAAACGTCTTATTTCTAAGACATATACACAATAACAAATGAATCCCATAAAAATATCGAAGAATTGTCAAAAATTATGTGATGGCAAATAAACTTGTTAAGCAGGAAGAGTTTCCGAGTTGTTTTCAAAAATCTTATGAGAAGTCGGACTTAAGGAAAAGAGATAGAGTGTCCCACCAAATGAGCGATAATTGCGACAGATCGTTTTGATGCCAATATCATGATCATTAAACAAATCAGCTGTCATACCTTCAACTTTAACGGCAATGAAGAGTCTCTCTCCACCTGCTTTAAATGAGACCACATCATTCAATTCAACTTCTTCACCATCTAAACAACAGGTCATTGACGTTATAGGGGTCGTTTTTAAGATCTTTAAGATCTTACTTTTACTCATATTATGAGCTTCGGGAATGACTTCATGAATGATGTGAGCGAAGACTTCTGGCTGCATGAATGCTTCTTTCATGAATTCATTATAGTCTTCTCCTGGTTTTAATTCTAAATGATCGATTGTAAACATAAATTTTATCCTCCTCTTAAATTTAGTATCTAATTAGTTAAACACCAAAAAGAGGCAAATCTTCGCATATTTAAGAAAATTTCTGTTACAACTTGTGAAACAAAACAAAAGTCGGCTGGGACTGCCGACTCATGTTTTAGGATTTTTGAAGGGATTTTATTTATGAAGAAATTTGTCTTATCTCTAAGACAAGTCCATCATACCAAGAGGTCACCGCAAAAATTTCAAAAGATCTTCAAAGATTATGTTAACGAACGATTAGATTGTGTGAATTGTGGCAATGATCTATCAGGGAAAAACAAAAACCGGCTTTGACTGCCGGTTATGTTTAGGATTTTTGAAGGGATTTATTTATGAAGAAATTTGTCTTATCTCTAAGACAATGACATCATACCAAGAAGCCACCGCAGGAATTTCAAAAGATCTTCAAAGATTATGTTAACGAACGATTAGATTGTGTGAATTGTGGCAAAGAAAAAGGAGTCGTGCGACTCCTTTGTAATGATTAGAGATGTAAGCGGCCATAAGCGACTAGTGTATCGGTCATGGCATCACCTTCAACGATCTGACCAAATTGTGATTTGAGATATGGAGTCGTTGATGGACCACGAGCACCGAGATCAGTTCCTGAAGAAATATACATTTCGACATGAGTGATGTTTCTAAAGCGTCCATTCTTATGCGATGAGATAAACATCAGATCACCTGGACGTAAAGAATTGATAGTCTTTGGTCTGTTATAAAGATGACCATGAGACTGACAATATTGAGCAATTGTTGAAGCAACTGGATCTTTGGTCTTAGAAACAAGATAGATCCCGCTCTTCTTATAAGTACGCCACATGAATGTTGAACAGTCGATCGTATTTCCTGATCTTCCTAATGAGAAGTGAGGTTTTGTTTTCGCATAGGCATAAGCATCTTTGATGAGTTTGTATGTACGTTTATTCACACACCAGTATTGACGTGTATATGTGATGCCATCACCTTTGATCGTAATAGACATTCTTCCTGGCTTATGAGCTGTGACGACATTGGAATCATCCATGCTGACAGCGGACGTGTTGTGTGGTGTGATCGTTACTTTTGTTTTTCCACTCATACCTTTCATGTAGAAGTGTGTTTTTTGTCCTGGCAACATAATTGTTTTTTCTAGTGGATCAAACTTCAGTTTAGAAACGATGATACGTCTCTTTAATGTTAAGCCATCGACATAGACTTTACATGTCGAGTTAACGGCATATCTGATCTTTAATTTTCCTTGGTCGCTAGGCTTTGGGATAACTTTACCCTGCATAGAGTAAACGGCTGGATATTTGGCTTTTTCGTTAACGCTCTTTGTATCGACAAAGATACGTTTACGACTCTGCTTACTAATACCAGTGATTGGTACATTAACCATTCTAAAGTTATTAGGAACACAAAGGATGATCGTTTTTGCAAGCTTAGGCTGACTGACTGTTGCATGAACAGTGTACTTCTTTAAAACGTGACCAACAACTTTGACTTTTAATGAAGCTTTTTCGACGATGTCCTGTGCCTGATCTGATGTATCTTCAGACTTTTCTGTATGCACAGCTTTGATCACACTTGTCCCATTTTTTAAGCATGTCAGTGTTCCATCTTTATTTAAACGAACGACATCAGGACGTGAACTTGCTAGCTTAGCTTTTTTATTGGTCTTTACTTTGGCTGTATCACTCAAATTCAGAACTAATGATGAGTAATTAAAAGCAAGCTTGTCACCATCAAAGGCGTTATTTGATTTTTTAGTGCTCTTGGCTTTCTTGTAGAAGACTTGCATCAGATTTGTCGAACCTTTAGCAAGACCAGTCACACTTGCCACACCAGCTTTTGCTCGTTTTACAGATGCTCGATGATGAGTGTCATACCAGTATTCTGTTCCTTTTTTGTCTTTCTTATTTGTCACTTTGACATGTCCACCAACGCCAACATAGACGTGTTCTTTACCAGAATAATTTCTTGTTTTGGCGATGGCTGTATTGATTTCTTTCTGGGATAATGTTTTAGGCAGTTTAACAGCTGCTTTGACATGTCCCATTGAACCAACGGTCATCATACCAGCGATGATCGCAATGGTCATTTGTTTCTTCATTTTATCTTCCCTCCCGAAAAAATAGGTAGTGTCAAATATTAGCCTATAAGCTATGAACCTCACTACCCCTGTTAGGTTCTTATTTAAACAGTGAGAAGTCACTGTTTTTA
>ONFH01000167.1 GCA_900317015.1 uncultured Erysipelotrichaceae bacterium
CCATGAATTCTAGGTCCATAAGCAATGTTATCATAGATGGACATTGGGAATGGGTTAGGCTGTTGGAAGACCATGCCGACTTTCTTTCTTAATAAAGTCGTATCAACCTTTGGATCAAAGATATCTTCACCATCCAAAGTGACCTTTCCTTCAATTTTGACTCCTTTGACGAAGTCCTGCATACGGTTCAAGGTCTTCAAGAATGTGGATTTCCCACATCCTGAAGGACCGATGAAGGCCGTAATCTTATTTTCTTTAATTTCCAGACTTGTATCTTTTAAGGCATGCTTTTCACCATACCAGAGATTCAAGTGTTCAATATTCATTTTAATATTTTCACTCATAAGTCTTATTTACCTACCTTACTATTAACGTCAAATTTCGTTGAAATAAATCTCGCCAGCCAGTTCATGAATAAGATGATGATGATCAAGATCATGGCAATGACAAAGGCCTGTCCATACTGGGCGTTAATCATACGCATGTATAGATCGATCGTTAATGTTCCCCCACTTTCTAAGAAGTGTGAGAAGAAGCCTCTTGGTAAAATGTAACCAGAACCAGCCGTGAATAATAATGCTGCAGATTCCGCAATAATACGACCCATCGCTAAGATGATCCCTGTTAAGATGCCAGGAACCGCACTTGGTAAGATGACCGTACGGATCATGTACCACTTCGTTGAACCCATGCCCTGAGCCGCTTCACGATAGCTCTTTGGGACAGCTTCAAGAGCGGTCTGAGTATTACGAATGATGATCGGTAAAACTAAGATGGCTAATGTTAAACATCCAGTTGCTACCGAATACTGTAAATGCATGACTTCACCAAAGAAGATCATCCCGAACAAACCAAAGATGATCGATGGGATCCCGGAAAGAACTTCAGAAGTAAAAGTAATGACCGCAACAACTTTTTTATTTGTGGCATATTCATTTAAATAGATGGCCCCACAGACACCGATTGGTCCAGCTAAGATCAACGTCCCAAGAATGATGTATAAGGTATTGACGATGGAACCAGCTAAGCCATTAGGATGGAACAATTTAGACTGCTGAACAAACAGGTTGCTCAATTTAAAATGGGGGATCCCTTTCATGAATACATAGATGATGATAAACACAACTAAAGCACAAGAAAGAACGGCGCATAGATAGATCAAGAAACGCAAGATCGCATCTGATGGACGACTTGTCTTATGATAAAGTGTTGTATGTTGTGGATTAGTCTCCATTGATGGCACCTCTCTTCATGACTCTCTGTAAAACAATATTGATGATCATGATAAATACGAATAATACTAAACCAATTGTGAATAAGACCTGACGGTGTAGACCACTTGAATAACCCATTTCAGAAACGATGGCAGTCGTTAAGAAACGCACCGAGTTGAATGGAAATGGTGGGTTAACACTGTTCCCGGCAACAAGCAGGATGGCCATAGCTTCACCAATGGCACGGCCGACACCTAAGACAACGGCTGATAAAATACCATTTTTCGCAGCTGGGATGACAACTTTGAAGATCGTCTGGATCTGGGTTGCCCCTAAAGCTCTTGATGATAAACGTAAATGCTGTGGCACCGCATCGATGGCAGTACTTGAAACGTTGATCAGTGTTGGTAAGATCATAATGATCAAGACGATAACAGCGGCGATCAAGTTTGCCCCACCAGTGAACTGGTGAGAAGAACTATGACTATAGATAGCTTTTTCAAGCGAATACATCGCTGGGTTGATAATTAAGATCCCAAGTAAGCCATAAACGACTGATGGAATACCAGCTAACAATTCAATGGCTGCTCTTAAAACTGCTTTAAGCTTTGGTGTACATAATTCACTTAAAGCAACAGCAGTTAAAACACCAATAGGCACACCAATCAGTACCGCAAAAGCAGTCCCGACGATGGAAGTTAAGATAATATACGCGATACCAAATTTACCGGCAGTAGGTTCCCACTTTGTACCAAATAAGATCTTGGCTGGGCCGACCTTTACTAATGCAGGCGCACCGGAATAGATCATATAGACAGTAATGGCAGTGACCGCAATGACAGAAACAGCAGCGCAGATCGTAAAGATCACTGCTGCTGTTTTTTCTGAGCCGGAATGGCTGCCTTTACTGGCAAATACTGAAGTTTTCTTGGTATTAACTTTTTCTAAAGTCATACTATTACTTCTTCGCACTGATTAAACCAGCCTTTTTAACGATCTTCTGGCCTTCAGCTGAGTTGATGTATTTGAATAATGCCTGCACCTTTTTATTCTGTTTGCTTACAGCACCCTTTGTAGCCATAACGAAAGGTCTCTGTAATTTATAAGTACCATCTTTGATCGTAGATTCTTTTGCTTCAACATTGTTTAACTTAGCAGTCTTAATAGAACTATCAACTTCGTCTAATGAAACATAACCAATGGCACCACTTGTAGCTGCACATTTTGCAACAACGGCACCTGTGTTATCAAGTTCCTGAGCATATTTACATTTGTTTTCTACTTTTAATAATTCTTCGAATGCAGCACGAGTACCAGAAGCAGCTTCACGACCGATGACAACGATCTTTTCATCAGCGCCACCTAACTGTTTCCAGTTCGTGATCTTACCTGTATAGATATCTGCTAACTGTTTATTTGTAACGTTAGAAACTTTATTCTTTTTATTTAAAGCAATGGCGATTCCATCAATGGCAACGATGTTTTCAACTAAGCCTTTCTTCTTTTCATCAGCAGTTAATGAACGTGAACTATCGGCGATATCACAAGACCCCTTGATCAGAGCCTGAACACCAGCAGATGAACCAGTGAACTGAGGTTCAACTGTTACGTTTGGATACTTTTCCTGGAAGCCTTCACCTAGGGCAGTTACGAATTTTTCCATTGAAGTTGATCCGTTTAATGAGATCTTCCCTGAAAGGTCTCCTCCTGAAGATGAAGAAGATGAACTAGATCCTCCTCCACAACCTGTCAATGATAATGCTGTTGCAGCAACTAATACTAATGATAATAACTTTTTCATAAATTTCATTTCCTCCTGTCGATTTGTAAC
>ONFH01000052.1 GCA_900317015.1 uncultured Erysipelotrichaceae bacterium
CCATTAGTGAGTGATGATCTGCCAGAAGATATGACGAACCGAAAGGCTGGTGTCTTTGTCTCATTACATATTAATGGTCAGTTAAGAGGCTGCATCGGGACCTTTAAGCCAACTGAGAAAAATATTGCCGTGGAAATTATGCATAATGCGGTCTCAGCTTGTTCACGAGATCCTCGTTTTAATGAGGTCAGACCTCTTGAATTACCACATATTGTCTATAGTGTGGATGTCTTAGGTGAGATTGAAAAGATCGACGATATCAGTGAGCTTGATCCACAAAAGTATGGTGTGATCGTTAGTCATAATGAGAAGAGAGGACTGCTCTTACCAAGATTACCAGGTGTATCGACTGTCTTAGAACAGATCGATATTGCGAGAAGAAAAGCGGGAATGTATGATGACGAACCATGTGATTTCTACCGCTTTGAGGTCGTGAGACATGTATGATCTGTCCACTATGTTTTCACAACTGTGATCTGAAAGAAGGTCAGACTGGTTTCTGTTTAGCACGTAAATGTGTTGATGGAAAAGTTATTGACCTAAATTATGGTAAAATTACATCATTAGCTTTAGATCCAATCGAAAAGAAACCATTCAAACGTTTCTATCCTGGCTCATACATTTTATCCGTTGGTAGTTATGGCTGTAATTTAAAATGTCCATTCTGTCAAAATAGCAGTATCAGCTATGACACAGGACGAGAAGTCTATTGTGACTTATCTCCAGAAGAACTTGTCGATATTGCTTTGAAAGAGTCTGATAATATTGGTATTGCCTTTACTTATAATGAACCAAGTGTCGGTTACGAGTATATGTATGATACATTTAAGTTAGCGCATAAGAACAAATTGAAATGTGTCATTGTGACTAATGGGACTTTATCAACACCTTATCTAGAAAAGATCCTTCCTTATGTCGATGCAATGAACATTGACTTAAAAGGCTTTGATCAATCATGTTATGACAAGCTGCAAGGAAACTTAGAAGCTGTTAAGGAGTCCATTGCTTTAGCTTCTAAATATACCCATGTCGAAGTGACGAGCCTGATCGTCCCAACGATCAATGATTCCTTAGAGATGATGGAAGAGGAAGCAAAATGGTTAGCTTCCCTTGATCCGGAGATCGTCCTTCATATCACACGTTTCTTCCCAGCTTTTAAAATGACGAATCAACGACCAACGTCTCTAGATCTTATCAATGAGATGGTTGGAATTGCAAAAAAGTATCTCAAATATGTCTATAAAGGAAATTGTTAATATCACAGGGGAGACCCTGTGATATTTTTTTGGAATCAGCTGTAAATGTTTTATTGAAGCATGAATATCTTTATAATTGAAGTAAGAAGGGACTGGTGTTATGAAGATCTTATTTAAGAAAATATTATGTAGTTTATTATTCGTTTGTCTATGTCTATCATTAGGAATGATTCATCCAGCTCATGCGAGTGTTCTTTATAAAGAAGTAGCAAATTTAGAATGCATAGAAAAAGTTGGATATTATCGATACCAAAAAAGCTCATTAGATATTAATGATGATGGAACTGATGAAAATTTTGAGGTACGGTTATATCATGATCGTGATGAATCTGCGACGCTTCGCATTTATATGAATGATCAGTTGGTGCTTAGTTGTAAGGGACTTTTTAATTATGATAATGGTTATATCGTGGATCACATTGTCTTAGCGAATGGGATACATTATTTTCATATTTATGATGTATGGGATGACGGCAGTAATCGTATAAGCAAAATGTATTATTATGATGTGAATACAAACTCTTTTAAGTTCTCTTACGATACAAAAAAAGAGTATCATCCTGATGGTGAGGCCGAACTAAAATATGTTCAAAATAATACCTTAAAATTTATTTTCTTGAAAAAGTCAAATGAAGTAGGACTTGTTTATCTTTATTTGAATTCAGTAGCTGATGGTACGACTTTTAAGCGTAAAAGTTATTATGGTAAAGCGAAAATGTATGATCGCTCAAATACGCTTAAGGCGAAAAAATCAATCGTTATGACGACAAAACCTGGTGGAAAGAAAAAGGCTTATACGCTAAAAAAGAATCAAAAGGCAAAAGTCGTTGGCTGTTACTATAATTCTAAAAAGAAATTGTGGCTAAAATTTAAAAAAGGTAAGAAAGTTGGTTGGTTTAACTGTCATCGTTCTGAAAAAGCATCTATGTCTCATGGAGTGAGTCGTTTTTTCTACGATGTTAATTTTGCTATATAATGAAAGGTAAAAAGGATGTTCGACATCCTTTTTTTAATTTAGGATTCTATTATTTTTATGTCATTCGTTTAATTGTTTAAATTTATGATAAGATAGGTAGCGTGAAAAGAGGAAAGGAAATATGCATCTTAAAGAACGTGTGAAAGAGATTCTTCTCATGACTATTGCTTTAGCAGTGATGACTGTTGCAGGCGTCATGGTATTATCTAAAGAAAATCATACAGATCTTGATCAGATTAGAAAAGGGAGAGCTTATCTGTATGCCTTAGAGAAACAAAATGTAGGATCAATCGAGAAGAAGATCAAAGAACAGAATCAGAAAAAGGAGACGAAAGAAGTCGATCAGGAACTTCTTGCGGTTTATAAAGATCAAAATAAAGTCTGGCCTTTATTTAAAGACTATGTCATTTTAGGAGATTCACGAGCAGCTGATTTTAATCAGTTTTTAAGCCAAACGAACGTTTTAGCCGAAAAGAATAAAACAATCAGTGATATCGATACGAAGCTCACAAAAGTCCAGAGCTTATCACCAAGTCGTATCATTGTTTCTTATGGTCTAAATGATGTCTCGGTAACAAGATGGCATAATATTAATCTTTACATTCAGGATTTTGAAGGAGCTCTAAAAAGACTACATAAAGTCTGTCCAGATGCCACGATCTATATTTGTTCAATCTTACCAACACTTAAGTTTCCAGACCCAAGTTATCATAAAATAGGAAGCTATAACTATGCATTATCAAGAATGTGTCAGAAGGATGGCTATGTCTATATTGATAATACTGATATTGCAAATGCACATCGAGACCTTTATGAACCTGATGGGCAACATTTAACAGGTGCATTTTATAAATATTGGGGTTTTAACATTATGAAGGCAATCCATGCCCACGAAAAGAGAAAAGTATGAAAAAGTTAATAGTCTATCGTATTATTAAAGTTATTTTAGTCGTGATCATTGGCATTTGGTTATTTGATCGATTAAGTGGAACCAAAGTGTCAAAGACATCATTTACAAAGATGCAAAGCATCATGGTCAAGCATGTGAACACAAAGCAGACCAAAGTAGGAAATAAACAGATCATCCGTCGTTTATATGGTCTTGATCCAAGTAATTATGAAGGAATTATGTTGTACTATCCATCAAGTACCATGTCTGCCAATGAATTGTTAGTCGTTAAGCTCAAATCAGTGAAAGATGAGCAGAGCGTTGTGGATTTGATCAAAGCAAGACGGCAGTCACAAAAGAATGCCTTTAAAGGCTATGGAGCTGCCCAAACGAAGCTTTTAAATGATAGTCTGATCGAAGTCAGAGGAAATTATATATTATACGTTGTAGATGAAAATGCATCATCGATCAGGGATGCATTTGTGAAGGCTTTGTAGGGAGGAAGTTTTATGTCGTTTAGTACATTATCATTTATTTTTGCATTTCTTCCTATGAGTTTATTGCTTTATTTGATCGTTCCGAAAGTCTTAAAGAAGTTTATTCTGATTCTCATCAGTTTGATCTTTTATGCCTGGGGTGATATCTCAAATCTATTGTATCTAGTGATTGCAAGTCTCTTTATCTATATGACAGGTTTAGAACTAGATGTCTGTTTTAAGGAACAGAAACAAAAGGAAAAAAGAATCATTTTCTTTGGTTCCGTTGCCTTGATCATTGGCATGTTAGCATTTTTCAAATATGCAGGATTCATGAGTATGCCAATTGGTGTTTCCTTCTTTACGTTCTCACTTATCTCTTATTTAGCAGATGTTTATATGAAGAAGGCGGAAGTGGAACACAATATAATCAACTATTTGCTTTATGTCACTTACTTCCCTAAGCTGATCTCAGGGCCAATCGTGCAATATCATACCTTTAGAAAATCTTTAGATTCTATGCAGATGACAAAGATCAAGTTTGCTCATGGCTGTCAGCAATTTATTTTAGGACTCGTGAAGAAAGTATTGATTGCGGACGTGATTTCCAAGGCTTTTAGCAGCATGAGTTCCATTCATTCCATGTCTGTATTAGGCAGCTGGCTGATGGTGATCTTTTATGCCCTGCAATTATATTTTGATTTTAGTGGGTATTCAGATATGGCAATCGGTCTCTCTTACATGTTTGGTATGCCGATGGAAGATAACTTTAACGAACCATATGCTTCACAAAGTATTTCTGATTTCTGGCGTAGATGGCATATCTCTTTAGGTCATTTCTTTAGAGATTATGTTTACATTCCCTTAGGCGGGAACCGTTGTTCCACTATGCGACAGATCTTCAACTTAACTGTTGTCTGGTTATTGACAGGAATCTGGCATGGCAATACGATCTGCTTTTTAGTATGGGGACTTTATCATGGTTTCTTCATTATTTTAGAGAAGTTTGTCTATGGCAAAGGATTAAAGAAGTTACATGTTTTTTGGCGTGTGATCTATACAGATTTCTTAGTCTTTATTGGCTGGATCTTCTTTTTCTCACCGTCAATTCATAAGGCTTTAGATACGATCGCTCATTTATTTGGACATGGTGTGAATGGCTTTACCGATACCGCATTCTTCTATTACTTTACAAGTTACTTCATCGTCTTATTATTTGCGGTCCTCTTATGTATTCCTAAGATCCGTGAACTCTATCGTAAAAGTACTTATGGAGATTCCGTGGTGACAACTTACTTATCTGGCTTACTTTATTTAGGCGCTTTTGTTCTCTGTCTGGCTTATATTGTCAGCTCCACGTATTCAAGCTTCTTATATTTCAAATTCTAGGAAGGAAGGATCTTTATGGAGAATACGATTAAAAATAGAATCATAAAAATGAAGATCGTTCTTTCAGCAGCTCTTGTTATGATCATTGTTTTATTCTTAGTTTTAAATCTTGTAACACCAGATCGAACAGTCAGTGAAAGAGAAAACCGTGAGCTTGCTCAGTTGCCTAAGATCACCTTATCTAGTGTATTAGATGGCAGTTACTTTCATTCTTTAGATTCCTATATTTCTGATCAGTTTGTATTTCGTGATTATTGGATCTCATTAAAATCAACGGCTGAAATCTGGCAAGGTCGTAAAGAAATCAGCAATATCTACTTAGGTTCTTCTGATTATCTTTTAGCAAAGCCAGAATTGCCAAATCATCAGGCGGTAAAGCAGACGATCACATCGATCAATACTTTTGTCAAGAATCATAAAAAGAATAAAGTCTCTGTGATGATCGTTCCTAATGCTTCACAGATATTAAAAGATCAGCTGCCAGATTTTGCAGCTGTTCATAATCAGCTTAAAGATATCAATGACATTAAAAATCAATTAAAAGGAATCAACTATCTTGATGCAGCATCGATTTTACAAAAGCACAAGAAAGAAGACATTTACTATCACACAGATCACCATTGGACAACTGATGGTGCTTATGATGTCTATCAAGGTGTTTCTAAACAGTTAGGTCTAAACAATAGTAAAGATCATTATAAACGTTATCTGGTCTCAGATAGTTTTGAAGGGACTTTAGCTTCCCAAAGTGGTGTCCATACGACTAAAGATAAGATCTATGTGTATGTAAATTCATCAAAGTATCAGTATTATGTCAATTATCCTGATCAAAATAAGAAGAGCGCTTCCTGCTTTGAAGTAGAGGCTTTAAAGAAATCAGATCAGTATCAAGTCTTCTTTGGTGGTAATCATCCCTTAGTAGAGATTAGAACAACGAACCATAATGGGAAGAATTTAATGGTCTTTAAAGATTCCTATGCTAATAGTTTTATTCCATTTATGATCTCTCATTATGAGAAGATCATTATGGTCGATCCTCGTTACTACTATGATAACTTATCATCGGCAATCAAGGACTATGGTATCAATGAGTACTTATTCCTATATAGTGCGAATACCTTGGTCAAAGATACTGTCTTAAAGGATGTGCTGAATAGTTGAAAGAATTAGGAACACAGACTATAACGACTGACCGTCTTGTATTAAGACGGTTTTCTTTAAAAGATGTGAATGACTATTATGAAGTCATTCAAGATCCTCAGCTTTATGAATATATTTCTTATAATCCCTGTTCATCACTTGAAGAAACAAGAGAATATTTAACGGAAAGTATCCATTATGATGATCCTTATTATTTCTTTTGGGCCATCACACTAGACGGGAAGATCATTGGTTCTATTTCTGCCACCAATGTGAATATCTTTAATCGCTCGATTGAATTAGGGTATCTTCTCTTTTCTTCCTACTGGCATCATGGATATATGAGTGAAGCGGGGGCAGCGGTATTCAAGTATTTGCAAAAGATCGGTTTTCATAAAGTCGTGGCTTTTATTCAAGAAGGAAATACATCATCGATGAAGTTGTGTGAGAGATTAGGAATGCATTCAGATGGATGCTTTGAAGATGAGATCCTTTTAAAAGATGGACGTTACCTTGATCTTTATCATTATGTGATCATCTTTAATGAAAAAAACGAAGAAAATAAGGCTTAAAAAGAGAAATCTTATGGTTTTGTTTTCTTGACAAGAATATTTACGTTCTTTATAATAGCATTCGTTAAAGGCAATGAATAGATAAGTAGCTATAAGATGAATTCATAGAGAGTTCCTGATGGTGGAAAAGGAATAAAAACATTTATAGTGAATAAAGACTAGGAGCCGGTTCCTGGATCGTCAGTGATAGGATCACGTATCCCGCGTTAAGGGTCATGAGGTCATTTTAATGACGAACTAGGGTGGTACCACGAAGTAACTCTCGTCCCTTTTGGGATTGGGAGTTTTTTAATTTTAAAGAAGGAGAAGAACAATGGCAAAGAGAAAGTTAACTCAGCAGGAACAAGTCAGAAGACAAAAGATGGAAGAACTAAGAGCCATGGGCATTGATCCATTTGGCCAGCGTTATGACGTCAAAGATACGACAAAAGACTTACGTGCTGATTATGGTACATTAACAAAAGAAGAATTAGAGGAAAAGAACGTTCAGGTTAAGATTGCTGGACGTATTATGAGAAGAAGACGTAAAGGTAAAGTCTGCTTCATGGATATCAATGACCGTTATGGTAAGATCCAGTTATACGTTCGTAAGGACGAAGTAGGCGAAGACGTTTACGAAATCGTTAAACGTGGTGATATCGGTGATATCATCGGTGTTGAAGGTGAATTAATGTTAACAGATACTGGTGAATTAACAGTACGAGTTGAAAAATATACACATTTAACAAAAGCCTTAAGACCATTACCAGAAAAGTATCATGGTTTAACTGATACTGAAGAAAGATATAGAAGAAGATACTTAGACTTGATCATGAATGAAGATGCAAGAAAGATCGCTTTCACAAGACCTAAGATTGTTCGTTCTATTCAGAAATACTTAGATGATCGTAATTATGTAGAAGTAGAAACACCTATGATGAATTCTATCTTAGGTGGGGCTGCTGCAAAACCATTCATTACTCATTTCAATGCCTTAGATAAAGATTTCTATTTACGTATTGCGACAGAATTAAACTTAAAGAGATTAATCGTCGGCGGGATGGATGCGGTTTATGAAATCGGTAGAATGTTCAGAAATGAAGGCATGGATAAGACTCATAACCCAGAATTCACTTCAATCGAAGTTTATAAAGCATTCTCTGATCTTGAAGGTATGATGGACTTAACAGAAGGGATCGTTGCGAATGCAGCAATGACTGTTAATGGTACATATGAAGTAGATTATAAGGGTCATCATATTTCTTTAGCTCCAGGCTTCAAGAGAATTTCTATGGTTGATGCCATCAAGGAGAAGACTGGTATTGACTTTAGTCAGGATATGTCATTTGAAGATGCTAAAAAGTTAGCAGAAGAACATGAAATCGAAGTAGAACCACATTTTGCTTATGGTCATATTGTCAATGCATTCTTTGAAAAATATGTTGAAGAAACAATTGTCGACCCTACATTCGTATATGGTCATCCAATTGAAATCTCACCACTTGCAAAGAAGAACTTAGAAGATCCACGTTGGACTCAGCGTTTCGAATTATTCATCTGTGGTAACGAATATGCAAACGCATTTACAGAATTAAATGATCCAATCGATCAGTATGAAAGATTTGAAAATCAGTTAAAGGAAAGAGAATTAGGTAACGATGAAGCCAATGAAATGGACATCGATTATGTAGAAGCCCTTGAATATGGTCTTCCACCAACAGGTGGTATGGGTATGGGTGTTGACCGTTTAGTTATGTTATTAACTGGCGCTGAAACAATCCGTGAAGTTATCCTCTTCCCAGCCATGAAACCAACAAACGATAAATAATGTAATGTAGCCATTCAGATAATCTGGATGGCTATTTTTAATAAAAAACTTCAAAATTTACCAACTAAAATCTTAAAAATACCAACTTTTTTATGAAAAATGACATGCCTTCTATCAAAAAAACATAGTAAATATCATATAAAAATGGTATGATGAGAGCGGACGGTTCTTGAGGTTTGATTAATCTTTTATAATTTGCACCCATTCTTGTACCAGCTTACTCCAAGGTGGTTCTTGAGGTTTGATTAATCTTTTATAATTTGCACTTTATGATCTCCTGTGAATGCTGTTTATAGTTCTTGAGGTTTGATTAATCTTTTATAATTTGCACGTAAAAGCTGTTCGATTACAGGTGCAAGATGTTCTTGAGGTTTGATTAATCTTTTATAATTTGCACGATCTCAAGGAAAGATCAGGCATGGCCGACGTTCTTGAGGTTTGATTAATCTTTTATAATTTGCACTTCCGGCGGAGCAATCGACCAGTACAAAGAGTTCTTGAGGTTTGATTAATCTTTTATAATTTGCACCCACAACACATGAAATTTTATTTCCTTCAAGTTCTTGAGGTTTGATTAATCTTTTATAATTTGCACAGCTGGCCCTGCGACGGACCTACCCATTCGGTTCTTGAGGTTTGATTAATCTTTTATAATTTGCACGGAAACCGACCTGGCAATGCTGTTCCTGTGTTCTTGAGGTTTGATTAATCTTTTATAATTTGCACACTTATTCAACAAATACGGTCAAGAGTGTGTTCTTGAGGTTTGATTAATCTTTTATAATTTGCACTAAAAATGATTTATTTATATAGTGGAACCCGTTCTTGAGGTTTGATTAATCTTTTATAATTTGCAC
>ONFH01000168.1 GCA_900317015.1 uncultured Erysipelotrichaceae bacterium
CAGCTATACGACGACAGTCTTCGCATTCTTCACATGCCGTGATTGCTTTCTTACAGATCAAACTTTGCGCTAAAAAGAGCGCAGCCTGTTGTGTATGTTCCCCTACCAGTAAGTATGCATGACTCGGTTTGTGGGACCTTTGACTGCGTTCAAGAATACGATAAAAAATGGGTTGTGTCTTTTCTAAGATTTCTCTGTTTTTCATAGTAACTCTTTAACCTTCTGATAGACCTGCTCATAGACTTCATCAGGCGATAAAGCGGCATTTATCTTTTGAATGCGATCACTATAAAGATCACATATCTTCAAATAGCCCTCATAAACATTTTGATGGAATTCTAATGATTCAAGATCAAGGCGGTTTACTTCACGATCATTGCTCATCACTCTTTTGATGGCAATCTCTGGTTTGACATCAAAGAACAATGTAAGGTCAGGTATCAAATGGTCAGTTGCAAACATATTGATATCATAAACTTCTTTAATGCCGAGACCTCTTCCAATGCCCTGGTATACTAATGAGCTGTCAATATAACGATCCGAAATGACGATACCTCCTGCCTCCAAAGTAGGAGTCACTTTTTCTACTAAGTGCTGTGCACGAGCAGCTGCAAATAATAGGGCTTCTGTTTTAGCATTCATTTCTTTATTATTAACATCAACAAGAACATTTCGAATTTCTTCTGCAATTCTTACTCCACCTGGTTCTCTGGTGAACGTTACTGTATATCCTTCTTTTATTAATTGTTCATAAAGACGTTGACCAGCAGTTGTCTTACCACTGCCATCTCCGCCCTCTAATGTTATAAATAGACCTGGCATGAATTAAACCTCCATAACTGTATTATATTAAAAATAGTGATAAAGATAAAGGCAATTTTCCCTCGTGTATAACTGCTACCAGCTTGTTTAAAAATGTTTCACGTGAAACATTTTAGATTCTTCGATTTCTTTAACAAAGAATGTTCCACGTGAAACATTCTGATGAAACGCATCAGAATCACTAATTTTTAAGTCTATTGATCCCGTTCAATCAAGATCAATAAAGTGTGTTCTATTAAGGCTTGGAATTATCTTTGTATGTTATAAATCATCTAGAGATCACTCATCGTCATTTTCTTGTATACTAGTAAATCACCTTATATTACATTTATCTATGCGAACAGGCACAGATCATTAATGACTAGATACAGTTTTTATTCTTTTTGATTTATAGATACACGTATTGAGGCTAGGATCATAATGAATATGAAATGAATGTAAGGATTTCTTTATAGATACAATTCTATTCCTTCAAAATTTCTAGGATAGCAGTCGTCCTAAAAAAATGATGAGCCAGGTCAAACTAAGCAACAATGTATAAGGCCATTTCTATCTTTGGCTTTTGCATCGGAATTGATTTTTGAATATAAATAATAAGATGGTTGATGAACACGTCTAATTCATTAGTTCTATTTTGGATTATGCTGTCCCCTACCTTGATCAGCTTTAGATCAAAAAGCAAGTATAATTTATATTTCAGAACAAGTGACGTATGGACAGCTACTTGCTTTATTTGTCATCTTCTTTGATATATGAGGAAATCATAAAAGCAAGTTCATCTCTTGTTCAATGTAACCAAGCAATTCTAAATGACTGATTAACAAATTGTTATCAGCTGCTTATTGAACACCACCTTATTTGAAAATAGAATTAACTATCTTAATCCAATTAATAAAAGCCTTAGCAAATGGGACGACTTAAATCAGTCCATCTTATGTTAAGGCTTTAGTACTACGATCATTGTAAATGTAGAAATAGAAAGTATAGATTCACGTAAATCAGTTATTTATCTTGGCTTGGTTCTTAGTAAAGATCAAGACTGTAATAACTGTTAGCCATCAAAAAGTAATCAGTTATTTTTTGATGGCTGCCCTCCTACTATGACAGTTACTTTTTACATAAAGAAGGATGAGGATACATTGTTAAAGAAAAGCGCATCAGTTCGATAATGAATTTGAGAGCTACTATGATTTAAGATTTTTTACCTATCTCGAACTGAAACATTCTTCTGTTCTCGTTAACGGATATGATGAAAAATATTTAAGACTAGTTTCGATTTGCAAAGAATAAAGTAATGAGGCTCATAATAAGCACTACAGAAAACCACGTTCAAACTATTCATGCCTGACGTATCATATCTGCAAATTACGTTTAGGCATCAGGTTATGATTGTTAGATCCTGCTGAATAAAGATAAATTATAAGATTTCAATGCTCGTTAACATCAATGTTACGTACTTGCTGGACAAGTCGTAAAAGCTCCAAGTAGAATGATTTGAAATTATGATATCTCTTACTCCATTAATATTAAAAATACGCACCATTAATTTAGGTCTTAACACGATTCATAACAGATCATTCAAGCATTTAATACTTCTGTTATCATCCTTTGCAAATA
>ONFH01000170.1 GCA_900317015.1 uncultured Erysipelotrichaceae bacterium
CCAACAACACTAGCGGCTTTAGGTGTCGATATTGAAGGCAACCGTTTAGGCTTAGGAACGAATCTGTTCTCTAAGACCCCAACATTAAGTGAAGTGTATGGCTATAATGCCGAGAAGAAGGCCCTTCAGAGAACGTCACCAGATCTTTTGAAACTTGAACCAATTGCGGACGTTGAAGCGATGAAACAGTTCCAGTTCACCGATGCCCATCGTTTGGGTCATAGTGATACAATGAGTGTTGAAAAAGTGAAAGGGAAGACATATAAAGTACGCATCTCAGACTTTAAGCATTACAAGATTGTCGTCAATATGAATGCGAAAGCGAGCACGAATCCACAGTTCCTCACACCAACGGTGCAAAGCAAGATGAAATGTGTGGATCCGGAAACAGATACGTATGAAGGAACGATCGACTTAAGCAAGATCAAAGGAAAAGAATGTTACATCGAAGTGGCTTACGAAGATCCAGAATTATGTAATTATCCATTAAATCGAATGAAAGTCACGTTATAGTATGAATGATTGAATGAGGGGGGGAAAGACAAGATGAAGATCGTGATCAAATCGCTTATCGTTGTTTCACTATTGGGGCTCGTTTTTGGCGGCTCAGTGTATGATGCTTGTTACACACATCAGTTAGGACGTTTCAACATTGTTAATGCGGTCATCAGTAAAGAAAAGAAACGTCATAAGCGTATTCACGTCTCTTTAAATATGAGAGCACGTCTTCGCTACATTGCCCATGCCGGAGGCAATTCAATCGCTCCTCCCAATACGATTCCTTCCTTCCTCAATGTCGCCAAAGACAAGCATGTCTGGGCCATTGAGACTGATGTTCATAATACAAGTGATGGGCGTCTGATCTTATTCCACGATGATTTAGCGGGCCCAGGATCAAGCATGCCTCGCAATAATCGTTATTACGGACGTAACTTTTCTCGAGTCCCTTATGCCGCTCTTAAAAATGTGAGGGTTCAGGATGGCCGTCAGTATCAGACAAAATATACGAGCTGGCAGCTCCATATTCCAACGCTAATGGAATATCTTAAGATCTGTAAGACATATCATAAGGTCGCTTTTGTGGAACTGAAACAGTTCTCTAGCTTCCATTATATTGATCAGACAATAGATGAGATCAAACAATCCGGAATGCTTAAACAGACGATCATCACCTCAAAGTATTTAGATGAATTAGCGTATGTCCATACGATCAAGGAGGCCAAAAAGATTCCTTTAGTCGCCATCTACTTCCATCCACTCACAGCCATGAACTATCGCTATATCCGTAATCATCATATTGCTGGAGTGAATATGCATGTCGATGGTTTTCACGCCTATGATGTCAAGACGCTTCATAAAATGGGTGTGGCTTATGATTGTTTTGTGGCGTATTGGAAAGAGCATCAGCGGATCAAAAACTATGTGCATCAAGGTGTTGATGGTCTGACCGTTGATTCTATGGCTTTATATTATTATTTGCGATAGAGACGAATGTGAAAAGACATTCGTCTTTTTTGCGGCTTATTTTACAATGATTGAGATAAAAAATTGATTGTGATAAAATCGTTATAAATAATGAAACGTTTTTTTAGAGGGGAGAAATTCTATTGTCTATATTCAAACGGATGTTTTCACCGATCGATGAAAAGCATCAGAGATCCTATGTGTTCTTTTATACGGTCTGCTTTCTGATCTTTTGCATATCTTGCTTTTTCTTATTTGCCTTTTTTAAGAAATCCTTTGTCTGGCAGCAGGATGGCTGGGATCAGCACTTACGTGCTTTGATCTATTATCATCGCTATTTGAAGGATATTTTTGCCAATCTATTTATTCATCATACCTTTTCTTTGCCGACTTATAGTACACACATTGGGCTAGGATCTGATCTGATCCAGACATTGCATTATTATGTCATTGGGGATCCATTGACATTATTAAGTGTGTTTGTGAAAGAAAAGTATATGTACTTGCTTTACTGCTTCTTAGTCATTTTACGTCTCTATTTAGCAGGGGCTGCTTTTTCTCTTTATGGCTACTATATGGCACGAAGAAGCAATACTCTCAAGCAAACGAAGATCACCGGCTTGGCCATTTTAATGGGCAGTATGATCTACTGCTTTAATGGCTATGTGTTTTATGGCGGTACCCGTCATCCTTATTTTATCAATCCAATGATCTACTTACCGCTTGTGTATTTAGGTGTGGAGAAGATCTTAAATGATGAACGTCCTTATCTCTTTATATTCGCAGTGGGACTTTCGGCTATGTCTAGCTTTTATTTCTTCTATATGATCGTGATCTTGACAGTACTTTATGTCGTCATTCGTTTATTTGCGAAAGATTTCAAGAAGGTCAAAGCCTTCTTCATTCATTTAGGCAAGATCTTTCTTTCTGCTTTGGTTGGCACTGGACTCTCAATGATCATTTTACTGCCTCAATTATTTGCGATTCTTGGCTCCTCACGTATGAGCAGTCAGGTCCAGTCAAACTGGTTGCCTAATTTAAAAGCATTTGAAACAACGTTTGGGGCGTTCTTTACCGCCGATGTCTATGGGGAAAACTGGACGGCCATCGGCATTGCCATGATTGCCTTGCTTACGATCATTCTGTTATTTTTACGAAAAGGCTATAAAAGCATCAAAGTCGCTTTTGTTTTGATGAGTGTGATGTTACTTAGTCCGAAGATCTCACAGTTCATGAACGGGAACTCTTATCCATCAAATCGCTGGGGCTTTGGTTATCTCTTCTTATTGGCGATGGCCTTTGTCTATGGTTTTGAATACTTATTTTCTTTAAAAAGAAAAGACAATAAGGTCTTAATTATCGTTCTTGGAATCCTAGCAGTCATCCTCTTTAGCAATGTAAAGACAAGACTCTTCAGTATCGCTTTTGCACTCTTTGTGGCATGTCTGGCATTATGCTTACTTAATAGTTTCCATCATACAAAGAAACTGATGATCGTTATGCTTTGTCTTGTCCTGATCAATGCCAGCGTCAATGCATTCTTGTTATATACACCATTTGGAAATCGTCAGTATTTAACTGAAATGTTAGATTTCAGATATGTGAAGAAGAATGTGGAAAACAATGAAACAAAAGCATTAGATCAGTTAAATGATCCTAGTGTCTTCCGTTATGAAGCGTCAAGAAAATATGCAAAACGTCCTGGCAATCATTCCTTACTTTCTAAATATTCAAGCAATCAGTATTACTGGAGTCTAGAGAATGGCAATCTGTCGCAGTATCGTAATGAGAATGGCGTCAGTGAGAATCCATTGCTTTATTGTTTTACTGGCTTTAATAATCGTACGATCTTATCCACATTAAACAGTGTTAAATACCTTGTTGCAGATCAAGGCTATGATGGCTATAAAAAGATGGGAGACTATCAAGTCAAAGGTGGGATGACTTATCCAATTTATCAGAATCAGAATGCTTTACCATTAGGGTATACCTATGATCAAGCCATCAGTACAAAGGCTTATAATCATCTTTCCACTCAAGCAAAACAGGAAGCCATAATGCAGGCCGTTGTCCTTGATACAAAGCAAAGTGATTTCACCCCAAAGACGACTTCTTACAGCTGTCCTTTCAAGATCACGAAAATGGATGGTGTCACGAAAAAAGGAAATACGTTGACGACGAAAAAGAAGAATGCCTCCATCACGATTGTTTATACTGCAAAGAAGGAATCCGCTGAGACATATTTAAAGCTCGTTAATGCGAAGTATCAGTCTTTCAATACGAAACAGTGCTATTCAAAAGCAGCTTATAGAAAGCTGCCAAAAATAAAGAGGGTACAGATCCGCTTGAATGATCTTCATCGTAGCATCAAGGCGACGACCAATGTCATTACGAGTGTCTACCAGGGAAAGACCTATAAAGGCGGCAGTCTTAATCCCTTAACGAATACCTATAATGATTACTATCACTTCATTAAAGAACGTTTGATCAATAATGGCATTACGAGTGGTGGTCAGGAAACGATGACGATTCGTTTTGAAAATCCAGGCTTCTATACGACAAGTGGCATCGAGGTCATCAAACAGCCTTTGAAACTTTATGAAACAGAAGTGAAGAAGTTAGGCAAAGAGACCTTACAGAATGTGAACCTCCATGAATCAAAATATGCCCGTGCCACTTCTTCAATGACTGGCACGATCGATGTTTCGAAAACAAAGTACTTATTACTTACGATTCCTTATTCGAAGGGATGGACTGCATACGTGGATGGTCAGAAGGCGAAGCTGATGAAGGGCAATACAGTCTACAGCTGCTTAAAGCTTTCGGAAGGTCATCATGAGATCAAGATGGTCTATCATACGCCAGGCATGAAGATCGGCGGGCTGATCAGCTTAGGATCTCTTGTGATCTTTGTCGGCATCGTTATTCTTGGGGAAAAGAAAAGACGAAAAGTAAAAGAATAAAACATAAAATGGTACCATCGAAAGGCATACATCTGACGAGGTACCATTTTTCATATTGTATGCATCATAAAAAAGACGAATGTAAAAAAACATTCGTCTCTTTAAGCTTATTCATTGGATTCTAAAGATTTCTCTGAATTCTTTTTCTTCTGATCATAGATGATATAGACAATGACTGAAATCAAACCTAACAGAGAAGTCATTGTTCCTGTGAAAAGACTTGGGGTATGGTAGGTCAGTTCAATAGAGTGTGCGCCTTTCTTTAAGTAAAGGGCCTGCCACATCGTATTGGCTTTGATGATCTTGACCTTTTTCCCATCAACTTTTGCCTCCCAGCCCTCCATATAAGGGATGGTCAATAAGAGATATTTATTTTTACGAACAGTGATATTGGCAGTCAGTTTATTTGTCGCATGACTATCTCTTGTTTCATAAGTTTTCACATTTGTTAAATAATCTTGAGAAAGCTTAGGAACTTGTTTTTCATAGAGGTCTAACGGCTGTTTATACGTTTCCATCTTACCAATGTGATAAGTGCCTTTTTTAGCTAATGTGAGGCGAATGCTTTCCTTACCGCCAGAAGTCGTGCCTAATGAAAGAACACGATCACCAATCTTTCGATATTGATCATTATAAGGCATAAAGATCGGTGTCCACGTAAAGTTACCAGCTTGACCGTCTTTGGAATACTGAGCCCAAATATTTGCACGCTGCTGATTATAAGTAAGATTATCATTAAGATAGAGTGCATATAATTTCTGATCAATGCTTAGTGACTGCCACTGTCTATTCGTATAATTTGAGCGTTCCCTTGGACAAGTGAAGGAAAGGCCTCCTAACTTTACATATGTTTCTGCCTTCTTTTTTGGCGTATCGATCGTTAACGTGATGGCGGCATTATTTTTTAAGGCGACATAGGTGTTGCCATTTTTTTTCACGCCATCAAACTTTGTGATCTTATAAGGGACTTCCTGACTTGTCGTTTGAGGCTGAATGCTTGTGAGATGTTCATCTTTTTGATCAAGGACGATGCCCTGTAATAAAGCTTCCTGCTTTTTTACCTGATCGAGCTTTGCATAGGTCTTTTCATCAATGGTATGATCGTAAGTATAACCAAATGGTAAAGCAAGATCATTCTGATAAAGATGATACGTCTTGCCATTGACACTCTTATAGTCGCCAACTTTTTCATAATGATCAGGAGCACGATCCCCCATGTAATATTTGACATTTGCTAAAGTAGACAGGATCGTACGATTTTGGAATGAACCATATAAATAACTAAAATAATTATCGGTCAAACCATTTTCTGATCGTATCTTCGGCACAAGTCCATTTTCGAGGCTCCAGAAGTACTGCACAGAATAACGATCAGAACTGATCAGGTGATTGCCTTGGACGGGTAAATAATAGTTCGTTCCTTCAATACGACCATTGACATTTTTATTTTTTCCTAGCAAGGAATCTAAAGCTTCTAATTCATCGTGCTTCAGATTGAATCTCACCTGTTTATAGGTATACATCTGATTGATATAATTGACACCTTTTTTGGCATAAAGGAAGTAAGCATTGGCCGTTGAAGCCGCTAGAAGCAGACACAACATAGAGATCATCGTATGCTTGAAATCAGAAAAGAGGAAGACGATCGTGATCACACCAATAAGAATACAGAAGATCGTGCCCATGATGGCTTTGATCGCATGAATAGATGTTGGGACGATTCTAAATATATTGAAACAGATGATGATGACTGCCATTAGGATCCCGACGAGTATCGCCTTCTTTTCCTTGGAATCAGGCTTAAGCAAGTGGGACCACATCATCATAAAAAGCATACAGATGAAGAAGATGTAGCCAAAGCTCCAGCGGTTGGCTGGATAAGAAAAGCCATTCATGAATGAGCCACCTTTTGGCGACAATAACATCAGCGTCAAGAGAATGAATAACACTTTAAGTGCTTTATAGCCTTTTTGGACAAAGAAAACAAAAACCGCAACCAAAGCAATAAAAGAGATGCCAACGACGGTCCAGTTTTCCCCAGTATTGACCGCTGCTAAGAGGGCTTCCATCTTCGTGCTGAGAACTTCCAAATTAGGGATCCAGGCCGAGAGGATATGATTGCTGGAACGATTGGAATTTGTAAAAGCAATAAGCTGTGGCATAAGCATAAACATACCGATCAAAGTCCCTTGGATCGAATGGATCAAAATACGTAAGATCTTTTTCCAGCCCGCTAATGCATTCAATTTATAAAGCATGAGAAATCTTGTGATGACATACATGACTGTAAGGACAACGATCATGTAAAAGAAATAAAAGTTACTGATACAAGATAAGGCGACAAAAATGATCAAAACATAGGGACGCTTTGAATCAAAGATCTTTTCCACGCCTAGAAAGACGAGTGGCATGAGAATCATCGGATTAAGAAAATATGGATGTCTCGTACCGGCATAGAGGGTAAACCCATTAAAGGTATAGACCATGGTTGCCATAAGGACCGCAAATAAACTGATCGTTTCTTTTCCTTTTTCATTGATCTTACAGGCCATGTAGATGGCATAAATACTAAAGGCAAGACCAGCTAAGAAAATACGAACGTAGATCAAAAGAGAATAAAAACGGGCCATATGGTTTTGTGAAACAAAGACAGAGAAGAGTGCCAATGGATCACCGATGACATAGTAATGCAGTGTCTGGATCACATCGGAGCCAAGACCGATATGAGCACTAAATGTCGGTAAAGAAAACTGGTGGAAGACCAAAATATTTCTCGCTACATCCTTCAACCACTTTGAATAATACAACAGGGCACGGAAATGTTGATTCCAGCCATCCTTAAACCAGATAAAAGACCGTTTTGTGATCAAAAATAAGCAAAAAGCAAACCCGGCGAATAGGAAAAAGACCAGGCAATAGGATAGATAAAATAATATAAGATTTTGGTTGGTGACTTTTTCCCTAAAGCCACTTGTGATTCTTTTCATTCCTCGTAATCCTCCCTTAACTGCTTCAAGTATATCATAAACTTTTGTGAAATTATGTGTTGTCTTAGGCTATAAAAAGAATTCTTTTTCTTGTGGAACATGAAAAAAAGCACAGACAGTCAATGTCATGTGCTTGATTTAAGCCTCTCATGCTAGAGATAGGATGTGATTTATTTTTCCTTTGGTGTTAATAAGTTGATCGAATGATGTAAGCAGTTGATCTCTAATGGGAATGTTGAACCTTCTTCACCATCGACATCATAACGGATGTCCTTATCACAGTCGATCTTGATATGGCTCGCCTGAACATAGTCGACAATATTATTGTCTAATAATTTACCGATGGCTAAGTCTTTTAAAGCTGTTAATAATTCGGCGACGGAACATTTCTTAATGACCATTAAGTCAAGCTTGCCATCTTCAACACTGGCAATTGGAGTGATCCCATTGAAGCCACCGACGGATTGTGAGTTGGCCACTAAGAATAAAGAAGCATCTTCTTCAAACTTGGCATCATCGGCTTCAATCGTTAAATGTAACTGCATTGCAAGCTGCTGAGGTAACTGTGTTAAACCAGCGACATAGTAAGCTAATGGACCCCACATATTCTTGTCTTTACTTTCAACCTGGAAGGCGATATCACTAAACATCCCACCAGCAACCACATTGGCAAAGACTTTGCCCTGGACTTCCCCGACATCGATCTTTTCGGTATGGAAATCATTGATCATGTCCACGAATGGCTGAGATTTCATAGGTAATTTTAAATAGTTGGCGAAATCATTGACTGTTCCAGCAGGAATTAAAGCAACTGGCGTTTCTGATCCGCTTTTAATAATGCCACCAAGGCATTCATTGACAGTGCCATCACCGCCGACGGAAACGACGAAATCATAATCGCCTTTCTTGACAGCACGGCAGCGTTCAAAGGCATCGTTATTGCCCTTTGTAAAATATGTATCGACCTGATTGACATCTGTCTGTAAGATCAAGTCTCCGATAAATGTATTTAAGCTCTTATGAAATGCCTGCGTCCCACTGACTGGGTTAATGACAAATAAACACTTCATGAATTACACTCTCCTTTACGTCTTATATTCCCTAGTTTACAATGAAATGAAACAAGTGTAAATGTTCAAAATTAAGAAATTGTCTAGGAATGAACGGTATGTTAACCATCTCTTTACCATCTTTTTGAGGAAACATTAAAACAGCTTAAAAAATTGAAAGAAGTTTATGAAACCTTCAATAAATATTTGATGATTATAGGAAGATTTGTTATAGTTAGTGTGTTAATGAAGGAAAGAGGGAAATGTATGAATTTACCAAATAAGCTGACCGTCATTCGCTTGATCATGGTACCGATCTTTATTGCCGTGTACCTGATCCCTGAAGCAATGGGCATGAAGTTACCGGAATATCACGTTTTGTGGACAACGATGACAAGCGTGGATATGATTGCGTTCTTCGTTTTTGCGTTAGCTTCAATTACGGATTTTCTTGATGGAAAATTGGCAAGAGCCAACAATTTAGTGACAACTTTCGGAAAGTTTGTCGATCCAGTTGCGGATAAAATGTTAGTGAACTCAGCTTTGATCCTCTTGACTGTCGATGGAAAGATCCCTGTTTTGATCTTGATCATCATGGTCTTAAGAGATACGCTTGTCGATGCGATTCGATTCTTAGCTGCAAACAATAACGTTGTCATTGCCGCAAGTATCTGGGGCAAAGCAAAAACGATGACACAGATGATCGCCATCTGTTTATTACTGTTAAATAATCCAATCTTCAGTGCAATCCATCTGCCAATGGATCAGATCATGATCTACTTAGCCACATTCTTCTCCGTTGCTTCTGGCTTGAATTATTTAGCTGGCAGTAAAGATTTTATTACGGAAAGTATGTAAAGGAGAAATACGATGTATACAATTCAGGATCTGTATGATTTAGATCATACGCTCGCAAAGGATTACTTATCTCAGTTTACTTATCCTTGGGAAGCCTTAAAAGGCATCAAGGATATGATCTTAAAGCTTGGTGAAAGCTTATCTAAAGATGAATACAATGAAGTGAAGCCACATGTTTGGGTCCATAAGAGCGCCACTGTATTTGATTCTGCTTACTTAGGAGAACCTTGTATCATTGGTCCAAATACCGAAGTAAGACAGTGTGCATTCATTCGTGGCAGTGCCTTAGTTGGTGCTGATTGTGTCGTGGGCAATTCGACAGAATTAAAAAATGTGATCTTATTTGATCATGTACAGACACCTCATTACAATTACGTTGGTGATTCTATTCTTGGTTACTTCTCTCATACAGGAGCAGGGGCCATCACATCTAATGTCAAATCAGATAAAAAGAATATCGTCGTAAAAAATGGGGACGAACATATTGAAACTGGATTAAAGAAGATGGGTGCTATGCTTGGCGATTATGTCGAAGTTGGCTGTAACTCTGTCTTAAATCCAGGAACAGTCATTGGTAGACATTCAAATGTCTATCCAACCTCATGTGTCCGTGGTGTCATTCCAGATCATTCGATCTTTAAGAATGATGGCACGATCGTGAAAAAGAGAGCTGATTAGAAAGGTCCGTATTTACGGACCTTTTTTAATCAATAAATAGGAAAGGAAGGAAAGGGAAAATGAAGAAATCATTATTGAGCTTTCTGTGTGTGATGACGATGGTCATCTCCAGCGCCATCGGTGTCTCTGCCAAAGGCGCCAAGGATGCTAAACAGCCAGTACTTAATAAGACGACTGTTGTGGAACATGCACAGAATCACGTGTACTTAAAAGTCAAGAACATCTCAAAAAAGACAAAAGTACAATGGTCGACATCCAATAAGAAAATGGCGACCGTTGACAAAACAGGGGCGGTCTGGCTGATCAAACCAGGAAAAGTGACCGCAATGGCGAAAGTCAATGGCAAGACCTTGAAATGTCAGATCACCGCCAAAACAAATATTCAGTTAAACAGTGAGTTCTTTTATCTGAATGTTGGAAAACAGAAGAAACTTTATCCAAAGAACTTATTCCCTAAGGAAAAAGGAATCGTCAAATATTGGTCATTAAATCCAATTATTGCCTCAATCAATAAAAAAGGTGTTGTGACTGGAAGATCGTCTGGAAGTACATCACTTCGTGTAAAGGTTGGTCAATGTATCTTAAACTGTAACGTCACAGTCATCAAACCAACGACGATGAATGTCGATGGGAATATGACGATGGTCACAGGGGATGCCGCTCAGTTAAAATTATTAAATAATACCTTTACATCGGAATCGAACTGGTCATCTTCTGATCCTAATGTCGTGACAGTCACAAATAAGGGTGTGATCAACTGTGTCAATGAAGGAACAGCGGTCATTACTGCCACAAACAGTGGAGAATCCTTCAGTACTACGATCACAGTGCAGGATCCAGCCATTAAATTTAGAAATGTGAATGGTACGCTTCAAGCTTATATTAAGAATGCTTCTCAGCCAGCCACTTGGTCAACATCTAATGGTGCGATTGCTTCCATCGATGCGAATGGTGTCTTGACCGGTCTTAGTAATGGAGATGTGACGATTATTGGTACGATCGGTGATCAGAGTGCCACTTATGATGTCCATGTCTCTCAAATTACCATTGGCGATCAGCCAAGCTATATCTTCTGGCGTCAGTCTAATCATCGTTTAGTATCGATCAATAAAGTCACTTGTACGAAAGATGCTTACTTTACGTGTGATGACTATACGAATTATGTCATTGGCTTTAAGCGTTATAATACCGCCAATCCAGATGAACTGGTGGTTCAGTCCTACTGGAATAACCTTGGTATGCTTTTAAACAAGGGCAATACGTATTCATTCCTATTAGCACGTAATGAAGGGGCGAATGATCAATCCGATGTTCCACTTGCTGGTGCCGATTCTATTAGAATTGAGCCACGCACGACTATGCAGCATGCAAAAGTTCCTGCAAAATGGATGAAATCAGGTGTTTCGGCTCATCGTGGCGATATGACGAAGGCACCAGAAAATACAACAGCAGCCTACAAAGCAGCCGGCAAGAATAAAAAAATCATTGCCATCGAAGCGGATATCCATGATACAGCTGATGGTCAGTTAGTCATGATCCATGATAACTATTTAGCACGTATGACGACGATTTCTAAAAAGAGTCCGAATGCGATGAAACCATTAAGCGCATTAACATTAAAACAGATCCAGTCTTATAGCATCAAAGCAACCATCAATGGCAAGACGAAGGTCTATAAAAACCTTCATATTCCAACATTTAGTCAGTATCTTGATATCTGTAAGAAATATAACAAGATCGCGTTTATTGACTTAAAAACATTTAATAAGAGCGGATCCATCAAGAAGATGGTCGACATTATTAATGCAAAAGGTATGCAGAATAAGGTCTTAGTCATGGGCTATCGTACCGGTTATCTAGAAAACATCGCTCATACACCAGGTGGTGCAGGCCTTAAAAAATGTGCGTTATTCTCTGATCGAATGACGTCAACACAGCGACAGATCGTCTTACAAAATGGTATTGGCAGTGTCATGCCAGACTGGAACAAGCAGACGAAATCAGAAAATAACTGGTGTAAGAAACACGGAATTACCTATTGTACATGGGCTTAATTTTAGAGCTTTCTAAGGAATGAAATGGCGAAGTCACTTTGACTTCAAAGGATTTCATTCCTTTTTCTTTTTGAACATACTTCATCCATCAATTTTTGGTATTCACAAAAGTTAAAAAATGTGTATACTAGTTGTTCAAAGGGGGTAGACCTATATGAAATGTCCATATTGTGGTGCAGAAAATGAAGATGATGCTTATGTCTGTACATCCTGTGGGATGCCATTAAAGCGTAGTCATCCTCATTATGAAGATGAAGATCAATCTGAAAACGAAGATGATTTTTTTGAATCAGATATGTATGATGATTCACAGGATTCACAAAACGAACCAGAAGAGGATTCCATCGGTGATGAGACCATTGCGGCTGATGAAGATACGATCTTCTATCAGAAGGAAAACATCGATGACACTGATGAAGAAGAACCAAGAAACGAAAGCTTCTCATTTGATGAAGAAGATGGCGATGAGGATGAAGAACCTTTTGAAGACGTCATTCCTCAGGAAAGTAAGATGGATTCATTAAAAAATAAATTTAAATCTTTCAAGAAAGAAAAAGCAGAACCTGTCTATGAAGACGAGGAAGAACCGGTACATAGAGCCGAGGATCGTGTGAAGTCTTTCTTTAACGATGATGATGAAGAAGATTATGAAACAGATCAGGCACGAGAAGATAACTTAGAAGATGTTTACGATGAGGAAGAACGTCGTCCAAGAAGAGCCTCTTCGATTCGTATCATTCCATTTAAAGTGCTGATTCTGATCTTAGTTGTGGCAGCCGTTGTGGGCGGGATCTTAATGATGCGAAACAAATCTGCCAATAACACATCGACGACGACCAAGACAACGACAACAGTCGTCAAACCAGTCATCGCTTCCGTCAAAGCGTCATCCACTTTACGTGAAACAGGTTATGACCATTCGGCTGATCTGATGATCGATGGGGATCTAACGACCGCTTGGCAGGAAGGCGTTGTTGGTGATGGAATTGGTCAGTATGCGACCTTTACATTAAAGAACAAGGCGCCGGTCAAGTCATGTTCGATTGCCAATGGGTATGATAAGAGCTCTTATTTATATACACGTAATAACCGTGTTAAAGAAGCCACATTTACCTTTGATGATGGCACAAGTGAAACTCATACATTAAAGGATCAGTATAATACATACTCAAAGATCACTTTTAAAAAGACCCATAAAACAAAAACAGTGAAGATCACGATCACTTCGATCTATCGTGGTACGTATTACCATGATACATGTATTTCAGAAGTGAAGTTTGCCTAAGGAGAAGCGGATGCTTCTCTTTTTGCGTATTGAAACAAACCCAAATATTCTAAGTTGTCTAGTCATATAAGAAATAGCTCTTTGATAAGGCTTTCAA
>ONFH01000073.1 GCA_900317015.1 uncultured Erysipelotrichaceae bacterium
AGAGACAAGCTCTTCCTAGAAAAAAATTCGATGTGAAAAAGAGCTATGAAAAGATCACGCTGAAGTTGTATGCGATTGTACACATCATTGTTGCTTTCATAGCTCTTTCCTACCTTTCCTATATGTTTATCATATATTAACAAGAAAGTTGTATTTATGCAAATCATATGCGAAGAAAAAGGAATCAGATGTTTTCTGATCCCTTGAATAAGTATTATAAATAATATTCCATTGGATATGTTAAGTAGTCCATATCCTTTAATTCATCCATTGTGACAACACCAGCAGGAGCTAACAGAATGGATGGAATACGATTGACGATCGTTGCACACGTATGTTCAACAGTGGCTGGTTTATCGACATGCCATACAACATCTGGTTCACCAGTGATCTTCCAGTCACACATATCACCATCATCAGGGCCATAAACTTTACCAATACACTGTGTTTCAATGACTGGTCCCTGATACGTTTCGGTCGTAACAACGGCAGCCATACCGATACAGTTGCCCTTTGGAATCGTATCCTGCATTGTAGAAGAATAAAGATCCTTGTCTTCAAAATATGGGACACACTTCTGTGTCTGACTCTTAACGGTCCAGCCTAACTTCTGTGCTAAGGCTTCATTTGAGTTCCAGACATAAGAAGGTTCAATCACTTCTGGATGGGCGATCTGGGCTTCGAATTCTTCTGGTGTTAAGCCGACGCCATGGGCTTTGGCAAGGGCAAGGCCATAATCTTCGACATTGTAAGAAACAGCACCTTCGATCTTCGTGATCTTATGGCAGGCACTTGCAACCATGCCGACCATGTTGACCCAGAAGACATCTTCCATACCTGTTCCTAAGAACGTACAGTTATTTTCTTTGGCGATGGTATCTAGCTTATTCATTAAAGCAGCACTTGTCGTCCAAGCATAAGTGGCTTCTTCACATGTCGATACGACATTGATGCCTCTTGATAAGCACTTTTCATAGTGTGGGTAGCAGTCGGAGATCAGTGAGAATAATGTCACAACTGCAATATCTGGTTCACACGTATCTAATACTTCATCGGCATTGTCAGAGATCTTAACACCCAGCTTCACGCCTAAACCAGCAAAATCACCAACATCCATACCGACAACGGCTGGATTGACGTCGATCGCACCAACGATCTGGCAGCCATTTTCATATAAATAGCGGATAATATATTTGGCCATCTTTCCACAGCCATATTGTACAACTCTTATTTTTCTCATATTAACTTCACCTCTTGCCTAAAAGTTTAGACCCTCATCTTAGATGAGGGTCAAGAGAATTTGTGAATAAATTATCGATTATTAGCAAAGGCAATGGGCACCTGTAAGCGTAAATACATCGAACGAGAAGATTTATTAAAGAAGACAAGTTCATTGAGCACCTCACAAAGATAGTCACCGACGATCTCATAATGCTGCTTCTGACAATAATCTAAAAGCTTTTTCGCATAGTCCTGTTCTTTATTGAAGTCATTCATATAAATACACGCATACATCCCGCTCTCTAAGGTCTGGACATCCTCTTTATCGGGAAAGTTCTCATCGACGAAGATAAAACTGTCATAGGTCTCGAAGTGCTGCTTCAAGAAGTTTTCTTTTGTGAGAAAGGTTCCGACATTACAGTAATACACCTGGGGCAGATTACCTTTTAAAAGCAGACTTTTAAATTCCTTTAGGATCATTTCATACGTATCACTGTCATAATCATAGAAGTTTTTTGAAACACGTTTTTGAAAATAGTGGCGTTCATCAATATATTCGGTCGTCAATGTACCATCCTGGGGCGATTTACGATAACGTTCAAGTGAATAGATCGTCCGATTGACTGCGGAACGTTGACGTTTTAAGGCCGCCATTTCGTCATCGATGGCTTTTTGTTTCTTAATAAGGATCGCCTCAATCAGATTATTATCTCTTTGGTCAAGGACATCTTTGATCTCACGTAAGCTCATCCCTAATTCTTTCATATAAGAGATCAGATCTAGTGTTGCGTTCTGACTCATAGAATAATAGCGATAGCCACTTTCTTCATTGATATGACAAGGCGTGAGCAGTCCCCACTTATCATATAAACGTAAGGTATTGACACTGACATGATTGATCTTCGCCATTTTTCCTATTGATAAATATTTTTCCATCTTGATCACCATCATTATTTTACCCTAAACTCTCACCTAAGATAAGAGTTTTATTTCACAATTTATGATATCAAAATA
>ONFH01000120.1 GCA_900317015.1 uncultured Erysipelotrichaceae bacterium
AGGACTTCACAGGAGTTGAATCATTATCGTTATTGACTTTGTTATGATCTGCATCATAACAAGTTAAACTCCAAGTATAATCCTCACCAACTTTATAAGTTGTGGCACTCCCATCATCGTTAGCTTTCGTGATTTTTAAAACATCTGAATGATCAAAAGTTTCATAAAGATTTTTCGCCGTTGCATAGTGGCTTCCACTTCCTAGATCCTGGTTTGTATCATTCTTATCTTTTGCATCACTGATCACGTCTTTATAGGTAAACCCAGTAATTGGTTTCCCTGTTAAACCGATCTGTACATTCCAATTATAAATTGCTTTGTTTCCATTAAAGGTTGGATCTCCTGCCTTATCCTTCTTGATTGAGATGTCAGGTGGTGAAACAATCACATTGCCCTTTGATTCATAAGAATGACCATCTCCATGTAAATGTCCAGTATTAGAGACCGTTACCGGATCATCCCCTTCGTTTACATCTGGTGCATTGGTTTTATAAGTGATCTTAAAGACTTTGTTCTTTAAGCTTAGATCGATTTTTGAAAAGTCAATACTCATATGATCACTACCAGCTTGAGCTGTTTCTAAGTCTTTGACCTCAACAGGATGATCATTATTTTTATCATCTAAATAATAGACTTTAATACCATCTTTAAGAGTATATCCAGATGGTAAAGTATCAGTGAACTGATATTTCGTAATATCCCTTTTATCCCTATTGATCAAAACGTTCCAGTTGATCTCATCGTAGAAAAGAGATCCACCTTTTTCAATCATTGTCGATGACGAATACGTTTTATAATCAGAATTACTATCTTTTCCAGATGTCCCTGTTATACTATTACCGACATCAACTTCACCATTAGAAGGTGTACTCGTATCATCATTTAAATTCATCTTATAAGTCAATACATAAGACTGTCCTGCTTCAAGCTTTGGTAATCCTTTGATTTCAAAAGTCGCCTTTTGTGGTTCCCATTGTTTATGAGAAAAAGTAGGATTGTATTCTCTTAAATTGATTTGTTCAATTTCTTTACCTTTTTTATCCGTCTTTACCAATCGAAGACTTCCCGTATCATATTCTGGAATAACACCCTTGAACCATGAGATCTCATCTTTGAGATCAACAGTGGAAGCTGTTCCTTTGTTTGTCGAAGCTTTGATCGTATATTGAATAGACTTACGATCATCTGACAGCTTTCCTTCTTTCGACATTCTAAGATCCGTTGTACTCTCTGAAGGTGTATCTTTAATCGTAATAGATGTCGAAGAACCTGGGAAATTAATCTTTCCACCGTCCCCCGCTTTACTTTTATCAATAGATCCTTCAAACGTAACGTTTCCAGTATATTTTGTCGTTCGATCATAATTCTTGTTTAAAGTAATTTGAATCAAACCACCTGTTGTGACGACATATTGTCCTAAAACTTTTGATGCATCTGCTGGATCAGTGACATCACCAGACTGCTCATCAGACACTACGACGCCAGCAGGAAGCTGATAATTCAAGACTGTGCCCTCTCCTTTTACACTGTTTTCAGGAACCTGATAAGAAATGGCAATCTTTGCACCATCATTATCCTTCCATTCGCTCGGATTCTCGACCCATTTATTATTTTCTTTCTTATAGACATTGATGCTGGTGATCCAGCCATCTCTAGATGCTAAATCAATGGTCTGTTGATCTTCTGCAAAGACATTTGTTTGTCCTATGGTAAAGATGCTCATGATCATTGTTGCGACAATGAATAGGACCTTTACGCTATATATCGTTTTCTTTAATTGTACAAACCCTTTGTTCATAGTGTCCCTTCTTCTTTATCTAATCTATGAAATAAAGCTGACTTTCTTAGGAAATGAATTGAAATTTCAGCTTTATTTCGTTTCTCCTTTTATGAATGGCCTTACATTTTGGTCACATAAAAGTCACATTTCATTTAAATCTCACGCATTATAGACCAATAAGGTCACACGAAAGTCACACAAAAAAGAATTTTTTGACGACTTCATTGGCATTTTTTTACATTCTGTCCATTTTATCAAAAAGAATTCTCTATTTATTGAAATTCATCACACAATTATTTCTAAAAATCAGTTAAAACGTTTTCATATGACTTTTTTAAAAAAAGTTCAAAGAAAAGATGAGTTTTTACGCTCATCTTAGTCTTCATTCTTTCATTGTTTCTTTTTCTTATGTCGGCGAATATTGATACCGATCACGATCAAGGCAATAACCGTCCAGATGGCATCAAAGATGACTGGATCTGCTTTTAATAAGTCTCGATGCACTCGCGTTGATTTCGTTGGAATTCTATGTCCTCGAACTAGTAATCGATGGGTATTCACACCATAAGGAGTACAAGTCATTAATGTACAGAGGTCTTTTCCTTCTTCGATCTGTAAATACTTTGTATTGGTTGGTAAGACCACTTTGATCTGATCAACTTGATACGTTAATGTATTATCTAATGTCTGAAGCATGAACGTATCGCCGATCTTCATCTGATCAATATCCGTAAATAGTCTGGCACTTGGTAAGCCTCGATGTCCTGAAATGACACAATGCGTGCTTGTTCCACCTACCGGTAAGGATGTTCCTGGAATATGTCCAATGGCCACCTGTAAGATTGATGCATTATCACCATGATAGATTGGTAAAGACACATTGATCTTTGGAATTTCGACATAACCCATGATTCCTGTTCCGGTTACATCTAACGTCTTATTATACTTTTTCAGTTCTGCCTTCGATAATGTCATGTTCGTATACTTAAGTTCTTTATTATACGTAACAGCCTGATTCCATAGTTTCTTATATTCTTTATCAGATAAGTTTTCTACTTTCTTTTCATAAGAGGCAATGACCTGAGAACGATGCTGAGAGTTCCACCAGTCACTAAAGGTTGGATACGCTAACAAGCCGATCCCAACAATAAATACAAGGGCCACCACCACATTCATAATCTTTTTAACCATAATAGCCTCCTAATAAATACGCAAATGGGTAATCGGCCATAGTGTGATGACCACTTTTCCAATAATATCTTTTTTCTTAATACAGCCTAAGGCACTCACTCTTGAATCCACACTTCTAGAACGATGATCTCCTAAGACAAAATACTGATCATCAGGGACAGTGTATGGATAAATGATATCACGATTCGTGAGATCTCCTTGATCAGAAGTATAGTCTTCTTTGATCTTCTGACCATTGACACTGACATTACCACTTTGATCAATAGAGACCTTCTCTCCACCTGTGGCAATAATACGACGGACTAAGATCTTATTATTATAATAAAAGGCCACGATATCCCCTTTTTGGATCGACTTGCTCTTCATCACACAGACAAGATCATTGGCTTTGATTGTATTGGCCATGGCATCCCCTTCGACATGATAGAAAGGCACAAAGGTCGCCACTAAGATCATGATCACAGCTAACGCCACAATCACAATAGAAACAATGGTCTTTCTTCTTTCCTTTTTCTTTTTTGGATCTATTTTCTTTGTCTGATCTTTACTTTTCTTTTTAAGCTTCATTTCCACACCCTCTGTCTTATTATTAAAATAATCCATTTAGGAATTTCTGTCTAGGATTAAGCTTAATGAATTTTCATTCTTATGGCAACCACCTATTTATGCATATAAAGATGCATAATATGTACTTTACAATAACTTTTTCTCATCAATACAACCCAAAAGCATACTCATCTAATCCTTTCCACTCTTAACATGCCCCATTCTTTAGGTCCTTTATAACCATTAAGGCCACAGAAATGTACATTATCACCATTATTCTCAATAGCGTCCTTTACATCCTGACACATTCTATTGTAAGTTACAATCTTGCCACAGTTATCACACTTGAATATATACTTAGCATTTTCATCTAATATATTTGAGTTATTAGTTGGTCTAATAAAACCTTCACCATATTTTTGATTCACTATTTCGGCATTCTTTAAGAAGTTTTCCCCATGATTCATACATCCTTCTATCGAATGAATGAGCTCATGAATTATAGTTGATAAAAGATATCTTCGAT
>ONFH01000154.1 GCA_900317015.1 uncultured Erysipelotrichaceae bacterium
CGCGGACTTCAGCACATCTGTCTTTCTGCCGGAGCAGCTAACCTGACGGTCAAGCATCCCGCTGGACACATTATCGGCCGTCTTTGCACTTTCGCACGGGAAACGCAGTCAAGTTCCCTTACTTTTATTATACCGCAAATGCCATGTTATGTCGACTGTTTTCGACTAAAGTCGAAAGTCGAAATTGGCTTTCATCCCTACGGCAAGCCGTGGAGTTTTCGCCACTAATTTATAACATAAGTTTGTTAAAATCGATATTCAGATACTCATTTGATTTTTTCTCTTCATCGAGCGTGCTTGAAGGACCATGTCCTGGGAAGACATAGGCATGTACATCTAAGTTCTTTAACTTCTCTAAAGAAAGGATCATGTGTTCTAAACTTCCTGTTGGGAAGTCTGTACGTCCGATGGCTCCTTTAAATAACGTATCCCCGGTAAATAAAGCCTCTTCCTTAGGAACATAGAAACAGACATCCCCATCGGTATGACCAGGTGTTGAGATGACCTGGATGTCTTCGCCTAGTATTGTTAATGAGTCTCCTAATTCGGTCATTGGGGAATGGACGGTCATCGATTGTGTACGAGCTGTTAGGTTCTTATAAGGATCCTGCGTCATTAAGATCGCATTATGGGACGCATAAACCGGACAATGATATTCCTTCACTAAATCATCGATGGCGCCAATATGATCAAAATGTCCATGCGTTAATAAAATAGCCACAAGATGTAAGTCATCATGATGTAATTCATCTAAGATTTTATAACTTTCAGCCCCTGGGTCAATCATGTAGCAGTCATGACCTTTGACGACAAGATAGCCGTTTTCCTGAATCTCCCCTAATATAAATTGTCTGATCATGATTTCCTCCTATAAAATAAAAAATAAGCCACTATTCGGCTTATTTCTTTTCTTTATGAACAGTCTTCTTCTGACATCTTGGGCAGTACTTTTTGATTTCCTGTCTTTCTGGATGTGTTCTCTTATTTTTAGTTCCAATGTAGTTTTCTTCACCACATACAGTACACTTATAAGTAACGTTTTCTCTCATTGTGTTCACCTCCAATGAATTTTGCTTATTCATAATACCATAGGGATATATAAAATGCAAAACATTTTTACACGAATTCTAATTGTCACCCACTAAACGTTTCTTTTTGGCAGATAGAGCACCTTCCCGTCTGTATAAAGATCAACGGGATTTGCCTGGAAATCAATCAGAGCCTGCAAATAATAAATCAGATCATGGATTTCAAGTTCTACATATCGCTTCAGAGATTTTAACTGATCATCTACGGACTTTGTCTTCTCTAAATCTTTCTTATAATGTTTTGTCTTGAAAAACGAATGCGTTAAAGCACTTGTGATGTGGTCACTTAGGAAATAAAGCGGCGTCGTCTGATAATCAACGGCGGTCGTGATACGATCTTTGAGTCCTTTGTAGATCATTTCATAAAAGCCATAGTAATCCCCTAACAGCTTACGCAAAGAATCAAGCTTTGTTTCTAGCTTTCTCTCATTATATTCATTTTCACAGAGCACGATCAAAACGATACAGATGGCTTCGATTAAGCAGAGATCATGATAAAAGACAAAGGCAGGTTCAATGACGGCTTTATTTCGACGGGCATCATCTAAGGTATGTCAACTTTTGTTTCTTTCATCGTCATCGCTCTCCTCTCTTTGTTATTCTAGCACAAAAAAAGAGGTATGTGTGTTCCATACCTCAATGTGTTAGTTGGCATTGGTCATATCTGTGGCCGTTGTATTTGTCGTATTCGTCGTTGTGTTTGTCGTATTTGTAGTCGATGACGTTGATGAATTGGCAGAATTTGATGAATTCTTATTGACTTTCTGACCACCATAACCGTACTTTTCAAAGTATTGCGAGATCGCATACTTGAAGACGCCTGGTGCAGAGTTGTTGCTCTTCTGACGTTCATTGATGACCGTGCAGACGATCTCCGGTTTTGTCTTACCAGAATATCCAATGACCATATGGTTAGGATAGTCAGTCGTTCCTGAATGCGTGTAGTCTTCGGCAGTCCCGGTCTTGGCCCAGACTTTATACTGGAAGCCACCTAACTGACTCGATAATGTCCCATAGTCGGCGACGGCTTTCATACCTTTCTTGATCTGGGTGAAAGCAGTCTTCTGTGAGCTGACATCATCCATGACTTCACGACGATCACTTGTTAATGTGACGGTATTTCCTTCATTATCAACAGTATATGAACTCTTGAAGAAATGTGGTTTGATCTTTACGCCCATGTTCGCTAATGTCGTTGCGTAAGTTGCTAACTGCATATTTGTATAGGTATCGTACTGACCAATTGAGAAGTCAAGTAAGAGTCCTGGGTTTTCCCCAGATCCACGATAACCTAAAGATTCATAAGGCACATCGATGCCAGTCTTGACGCCAAGACCAAGTTCTCCGGCCCCATTTCTTAATTTCGTGAAGGCATTCTTATTAATATGCAATGGCTGATTGTAACGATACGTGCCACCAGCTAATTTAATGATGACTTTCATCATCCAGATGTTTGATGAATAAGCTAAGGCGCTCACTTCAGTCAAGTTTCCAAGACCTGACTTACGCCATGAATGCTTGGCTGGTGTCCCGGCAATCTTTAAACCTTCAGCCGTATCAGATTCATAATGGTTCGCCTTGATGACTTTGTTCTTGAAGGCCGTGTAAACAACGGCTGCCTTCATTGTCGAACCTATACGGTAGGCACTTAAGTAGTTCCCAGCTGAGTAGTCAATGATCTTACCGGTCTTACGATCCAACTGACGGCCAACCATGGCGACGATACCGCCGGTATTTGGATCTTCAAGAATACAGTAGATATGATCATTGAATGGCTCACCACGATGAGCTAACAGTTCTTTATCAATATAATCAGACACTTTCTTTTGAATATCAGAATCAATCGTCAGCTGAATGTTGGCCCCATTTGTGCCTTCATCCGTCAGCTGGATCTGTGGTGTCCCGTTGGAGTCATAGGTCAATGTATAAGTGGATGAGATCCCCTTTAAGGTATCTTCATATTCCTGTTCTAGACCAGATGTCCCCACTCTAGCATCATTCGTATAATCTAAGGCTTGTAAACGGTCCTTCTGTGTCGCTGGCAGACCTTGTTTCTTACTTGTGAGTTTACCAAGCGTCTGCTTTAAGATCTTGCTCTTATAAGCACGTTCCCAGTCACTTGTGACCTGGACGCCACGAAGCAGTTCACTGTTTTCACCAATGACCGATGCTTCCTTGACCGAAATGCCTTCCATCAGAACCGTCGAACCAGAAGTACACTGTTTGATGGCATAGTACAATTTATAATATTGAATATCTTTGTCGCTCAGTTTTGCCGATAGGACCTGATCGGTGATACGCTTCAACTCTAGGTTGTAGAGCTTGGTATCATAGTCATCACCTTCCATCGCTTTCTTTTCTTTCGCCGTCACGAGCGATGCGACATATTTCTTATCCTTCATGATCAGATAGTCTTTCTTCTCACGTTTTGTGACATTGGAAATATCCACATTACAGTTACGGGTCAGGAAATTGACGATGGCTTTGATCTCGGAATCAGTAATGCCCTTGACCGAATAATAGGTCGCACAGATCACGTTCTTGTTATAAGCCATCTGCTTATAATTACGGTCGGTGATCTCACCTCGGACAGCGTCGACCTGGAAGGTATTGGTGTTATACTGATCGAGCTTGGTGCTGAAATAGTCCGCTCGCTTGATCTGGGTCGAATACAGTTTAAAGGCAAAGAGAAAGCCTAAAACGATGACAACGCCCATAATGATCTTAAAACGGAGCTGCACGTTCTTTTCGGCTTGGGGCTGCAGCTGATCCTGCGATTTCACGCCCTCAAATCGAATACGTGGTTTCTTTAACATAGTCTTTCCACCTCATTTTCTTTTATTATATATTGAAGTGCCAAAATATCAATAAAAAAGATGATGGGAATTACTCATCATCTACAGAAAGGATCGCCATGAAAGCTTCCTGTGGGA
>ONFH01000171.1 GCA_900317015.1 uncultured Erysipelotrichaceae bacterium
AAACAAGTATAAATCTTTTTTATAAAGCCTTTGTATCTTAAATCAGCAATAAAACAAAGTTCAAAAGAAAAGAATCTATGCTTAAAACAAAAAACGTCTCCCCTAAAGGAAACGTTTCTCATTATTAAAATTGTTTCAATACTTTTCTAAATGTATTGATGGCTTCATCGACCTGCTCTTCACTAATGATCAGTGGTGGCAACATGCGCACGACATGTGGACCAGCGGTGATCACGATAACGCCTTCTTTGATCATTGCCATTTCAACGTCGGCTGCTTTTGGTTTGACCACCAGTCCCTGCATCAGACCGATGCCTCGATGTCCTTCAACACAGTCAAATTCCTGTGTTAAGGCTTCAAGTCCATCCACTAAATGCTTTGAGACCTTCTGTACATGTTCAAGAATATGATCTTCTTCTAAGATATCGAAGACCGCATTGACAGCCGCACAGACAAATGGATTCCCACCATAAGTAGAGCCATGGTCACCAGGTTCCATTGCTTTGGCATATTTTTCATTCGCTACAAAAGCACCAATTGGAACACCTGCACCAATTCCTTTGGCCAAGCAAAGGATATCTGGCATAATGTCATACTGCATGTATGTCATCAATGTTCCCGTACGACCCATACCACACTGAACTTCATCTAAGATCAGACAAATACCCTTGTCATCACATAGTTTTCTTAAGCCCTGTAAGAATGGCTTCGTACATGGATTAACGCCGCCTTCACCTTGTAATGGTTCAACGATGATGGCTGCTGTTTTATCAGTCACTAAAGCTTTGACAGAATCCAAATCATTTAAGTCGGCATATTTGACCTGATTGATCAATGGACCAAAGGCTTTCTGATAGTTTTCATTTCCAGTCAAACGAACAGCCCCTGTCGTACGACCGTGGAAAGAATGATTGAAAGAGATCACTTCACTATCGGCCTTGCCTTTTTCCATATAATAGTATTTACGAGCGAGCTTTAAAGCACCTTCAGTCGCTTCAGCCCCAGAGTTACAGAAAAACAACTGATGAAGACCTGTTGCTTCACAGACTCTTTTCGCAGCTTTGACACTTTCTGGTGTATAGAAGTAGTTAGAAACATGAGTGACACGATCTAACTGTTTTTTTAAAGCTTCCGTATATTTAGGGTAACCATAGCCAAAAGAATTGACGCCGATTCCACTATAGAAGTCCAAATATTTATGGCCTTCTGTATCATATAAATAACATCCTTCTCCATGATCCATGACCGGTTTTAAACGACCATAGGCATGAAGAAAATATCTTTCACCACATTCATAGTCAGTCACTTAGGATATCCCCCTTCCAGTGCGAAGCAATTGACATATACATATCAACAGCTTTCATTAAAACTTTTTCATTGAAATTAAAACGATCGGTATGCAGACCACTTGTATACTCATCTGTTCTTGTCCCCACAAAAACAAAGAGTCCTGGGACAGTCTTTTGATAGAAGGCAAAGTCTTCCGCTAACATTAATGGTTCCTTTAATTCTTTGAGATCACAGACACTCTGTGCATGTCTAAATAAACGGGCATCATTAATGACTGCTGGATACATTGGCGGACAGCTCCAATCGATCTTGCATCCATAAGCTTGCTCGGCACCTTTATGAATGCCATCGATCTTCTGCATTAAGAGATCAAAGATCTCATCAGAATACGTACGGACCGTTCCATGTAATTCACATGTTGAAGCAACCGAGTTACGGGCTTCACCACCATGGATCTCACCAATATTAATAATGGCCGGTTCAAATGGTGTCTTCATACGCGTTAAGATCTGCTGGTACTGATTCAATAGGATACTTGCGATCATGATCGAATCGACACCTAAATGCGGCATGCCCGCATGAGCATCTTTACCATGGATCGTGACATCGATCTCTCCACATTCAGCCATTAAGCCACCAGCCTTAGAAGCTAAAGTGCCTTCTGGTAAAGTAGGCATTAAATGAATGCCATAGATGGCTTTGACATGATACTTTTTAAGAAGTCCACTGGCCACGATCATCTTGGCAGCACCAGGTGCTTCTTCCGCCGGCTGGAAGATCAAAAGAAGATTGACATCAAAATGACGTTCTTCTTCACTTAATTTCTTCGCAAAACCTAACATGGCCGTCATATGACCATCATGACCACAGGCATGCATACAGCCTTCATGCTTTGACTTAAAAGGAATATCATTCTTTTCGGTAATTGGCAAAGCATCCATATCCGTACGAAATGCGATCGTTTCTTCTTTTCCCTGATCAATATAAATATAAAGGCCTGTTTCCAGAATTTCTGAAGGATGATAACCCATCTTTTCTAATTCTTTCTTTAAATAAGCCTTTGTCTGATATTCTTTAAGACCCAGCTCAGGGATCTGATGAAGATCCCTACGCCAGTTCACTAATTCTTCTACATCCATTTTATAACTTTCTTAGATCATCCATTAACTGTGTCTTTTCTTCTGTGGCTTCGTCCTTCTGTTCCTTAACGATACGAGCAGGGTTACCAACGACAACAGCACCAGCTGGAACGTCTTTTGTAACGATGGCACCAGCACCAACAACAGCCCCTTCACCAATATGAACGCCTTCGATGACAACAGCATTCGCACCAATTAAAACGTTATCTTCTAAGACAACAGGGTTGGCATTTGGTGGTTCAATGACGCCTGCTAACACAGCGCCAGCTCCAACGTGACAATGTTTACCAACAGTGGCACGGCCTCCTAAGACAGCACCCATATCGATCATTGTACCTTCACCGATAACCGCACCGATATTGATGACAGCGCCCATCATGATGACCGCATTATCACCGATCGTAACTTTATCTCTAATAAAAGCACCTGGTTCGATACGTGCATTGACATTTCTTGTATCTAACATAGGAATGGCACTATTACGACGATCCTGTTCTAAATAAGAATCTGTAATATTTGCTTCATTGGCTTTTAAGTAAGCTTCAATATCAGCTAATTCCCCAATTAAGATACGTGAAGAAGCATCACCAAATACATGGAATGCATCACTGTCTGGTAAGTCATGTCCTTTGACATAAACTTTCACAGGTGTTTTCTTTTCGCTCTCGGCAATGTAGCGAATAATTTCTTCTGCTTTATTCATAATTTTCCTCCTGTAAATAGCCTCTAAAAGTCGTACGTGCGGGACCTGTCATAAAGATCGTCCCATCACGATATTCAATTTGTAAATGTCCGCCAAGTAATTCGACGTCCACTTTATTCTGACATTTCTTATTTAAATAGCAGGCATAAGCGACGGCACATGCCCCTGTTCCACAGGCCCATGTTTCACCACTGCCTCTTTCCCAGACACGCATCTTCACATGTGTATCGTCAAGGATCTTGACGAACTCAGTATTCACGCTTTCCGGGAAGATTTCCGCATGTTCAAAATAAGGACCGATGGCTGCTAAATCAAAATCAAGATCATCTGTTTCAATGACAAAATGAGGATTGCCCATTGATACAGCTGTACCATAGTAAGTCTTTCCTTCGATTTCTATTGGCTGATGGATCATCGTTTCCCCATCATAGAAAACAGGTATATCCTGAGGTTTTAATATAGGCGCCCCCATATCGACACGGACATCTGTGACTTGACCATCTTTTAAGATCAGTTCACATGTCTTGATGCCGCTTAGGGTCTCGATCTTTAATGTTGTTTTCTTTGTTAAATGTTCATCATAGACAAATTTTGCAAAACACCGGATTCCGTTCCCGCACATCTTGCCTTCACTACCATCAAGATTGAACATCCGCATTTTAAAATCTGCCACGTCACTCTCGAGAATGACGATCAGACCATCAGAACCGATCCCAAAATGCCGGTCCGAGATCTGCTTGATAAACTCTGCATTGAGAGGGACTTTCTGATGAATGCCGTCCATATAGACGTAATCATTACCGATTCCCTCCATTTTTGTAAACTGGAGCATCTTCTCACCCTTTCGCATCAATCATAACAAAGCCATCCCATCTCTGCAATGTTTCTAGGCCTTGAAATGTTAAGAAAATGATAAACGTTTTTCTTGAAAAAGTAAAACAGTTTACCGAAAAATATGATTTTTCAAAGTTTAACTCAAAATAAAATACACGAAGTGGGGAACTTCGTGTATCTTCTTATTATGTTTTTGTTTAGGGAAGGGAAAATTATATGTTTTGTCTCTGTCATCTCTTGATGACAAGGTTAATATAAGCCTTCTTTGTGTCTTTAATATGAACTTAATTAGAAATCATCATTATCATTGATATCATCTTCACGGAACTCTTCCGATAGATCTTCATGAATGGCCGTCTCTTTGATCTCTTCAGGTGTACCTTCCGGTGCATCTTCATCGACATCACGATCCTGACGATCTTCTTCATCAGCGACTTCATCAAGCTGTTCTTCTAAGGATTCCTTTTTCTTCTTGGACTGCTTACGAGCATAAACGATGATCAACACAACCAATAAGATGGCTACTACGATTCCGCCGATAATATAATAGATGGTTGATGAATTCGTATCAGATGTGATCGTGATCTTCGTGACACGTTTACTCTTGGTCTTCATCATTTCCTTTAATAAATCGATCTTGACCGTATGATCCTTGACTGTGCCGACATTTGTCGTTGGGGTGCCAGGCATCGTTACACTCATACTGACTTCCACACCAGCTGCTTCTAAAGACTGATAAGAATATGTTCCATTCGATAAGCTTGACGTATCAATACCAGAACTTGTTAAAGCATTGGTAATGTTTTCAACGGGAATCGTGACGGTGACTTTTCCATTCTGGACTTTTGAAGTGATGGCTTTGGAATCACTATCGGTTGCTTTAATGCCAACATATTTGATGCCGTTATGTGTTTCACTTGTATAACTGATCTTCGCACTGCTTGATGACTTACGCACGGAAGATTTAAAAGTCTCTTCAACTTTCTTATTCGTCGTCTTTAAATAGTTCTTAATAAAGTCCGTTGATAATAAGATCTTCAGATCTGTCGATGCCTTACCATTGCTGTCGACATGAATATTCATTTTATATTTCATACATCCTGTTAAACTAAAAACAAGAAACAAGGATGTGAGAATCTTAAGAATTTTTTTCATAGGCTCCTCCTTTTTCGCTCCATTGCCTATTATAATCAATAAATTCTTTTTTTGAATAGCCATTTCCCCTCTTTTGACTAATAATCAT
>ONFH01000288.1 GCA_900317015.1 uncultured Erysipelotrichaceae bacterium
GGGGAGGTAGCGAAGTGGCTAAACGCGGCTGACTGTAACTCAGTTCCTTTTGGTTCGATGGTTCGAATCCGTCCCTCCCCACCATCTATTGGGCTATAGCCAAGGGGTAAGGCAACAGACTTTGACTCTGTCATTTCGCTGGTTCGAATCCAGCTAGCCCAGCCATCTTTAAACAATGATTCGCTAGCTCAGTTGGTAGAGCATCTGACTTTTAATCAGAGGGTCAGGGGTTCGAATCCCCTGCGAGTCACCATCTTGAATTGAACTGGTTCTTTGACCAGTTTTTTTATTTACAATATCGTTTTTAGACAAACATTGACAAATGTCCAACTTGTAAAAAGAGAAGGTAAAATCTCAGTAAATTCGTGAGCATATTTCTTCTCATTTAAAAAGGACTGTTATATAATGGCGTAGAAATGAGGTGGAAACTATGGAAAACGTAAAAAATAATGAAGAAGAAAAATTCCAGACAACTGATGATCCAGAATTGGAAAAGAAAGTTGTGGAAGTCATCAATAAAGTCAGACCTTACTTACAGCGTGATGGTGGTGATCTTCAGTATGTCAAGACGGAAGATGGAACAGTTTATGTTCATGTTTTAGGTGCATGCTCAGGCTGTATGTATATCAGCGATGATATCAAGGAAGGCGTGGAAATGATCCTCGTTGAAGAAGTTCCTGGTGTAAACGCTGTCGTTGCAATTTAACATTGACAAACATATATGACTGTCTATAATGGTCATTGTTATATTTAATGAAAATAATTAAGCTCTTATTCAGAACCACATAGATGAGGATCGTTTTAAAGTGGTGGCAACCCTTTATAAGAAGGTGCCTGAACCGAGCAAGGTAAAATCTTGAACAATAAGAGGAATGCAGAAAGCTTTCCTCTTGAAAGCTTTTTTATTTACTATGGAGGAAAAGTTGTGAAAAAGGAAAAAGTATTATTTACTTCAGAATCAGTTTCTGAAGGACATCCTGATAAGGTCTGTGACCAGATCAGTGATGCAATCTTAGATGCATGTTTAAAAGAAGATCCAAACAGCCGTGTTGCCTGTGAATGTTTTACGACGACAAACTTAGTTGTCATCGGTGGCGAAATTACGACAAATGCTCATGTGAACTATGAACAGGTTGCGCGTGATGTTTTAAAGAAGATCGGTTATACAAGTGATGATCTTGGTATTGATGCCGACAACTGCCGTATCGAAGTTGTTATGGATACACAGTCAAGCGATATCGCTTTAGGTACTAACAACGAAGTTGGTGGTGCTGGTGACCAGGGGATCATGTTTGGTTATGCTACAAATGAAACAGAAGGGTATATGCCACTGCCAATCTCTATGGCGCATGAACTAGTTCATTATGCCAGTGAATTACGTCATAACGGGACATTCAAATGGGCTCGTCCTGATATGAAGTCTCAGGTGACGATCGATTATACAGATCCTAAGAACCCTAAAGTTGATACGATCTTAATGTCTTGTCAGCATGATCCAGACTTTGATGAAAAAGAATTCAAGAGATTCGTCAAAGAAGACATCATGGACCATGTTGTTGATCATTATGGTTTAAACCATGATTACAAAGTCTTCATTAACCCAACTGGTCGTTTCGTGATCGGTGGTCCTCATGGCGATACTGGTTTAACAGGTCGTAAGATCATCGTTGATACATACGGTGGATTTGCTCGTCATGGTGGAGGAGCTTTCTCTGGTAAGGATCCAACAAAGGTTGACCGTTCAGCTGCTTACATGGCCAGATACATTGCGAAAAACTTAGTTGCTGCTGGGTTATGTGATCGCTGTGAAATCCAGTTATCATATGCCATCGGTGTTAAGGAACCTACAAGTGTCTTAGTAGAAACTTATGGAACTGAAAAGGTTTCAAATGATGTTCTTCTTGAAGCCATCAAGAAAGAATTTGATTTGACACCACAAGGGATGATTGATACACTCAACTTAAGACAGCCTATCTATTTACAGACAGCTGCTTATGGTCACTTTGGCCGTGAGGGATTCCCTTGGGAACAGCTTGATAAAGTAGATACTTTAAAGAAGTATTTAAACGCATAAACAAAAGGCTCTCTCAAGAGCCTTTTTTAAATATATGGAGGTAATCTTATGAATATTGGACTTATTAAGACCCGTGCAAAAGAGGAGTTAAATAAGAATAAGGAAGGGATGATCCGTGTAGTCTTGATCATCAGTTTATTAAGTGTATTGCCAACGCTTTTTTCAGATACTGACTATAGCTGGATCGGCATCGTCCTTTCGATTATTTTTATTCCCTTGGAATTTGCCTTTGTTTATACAGGCTTACATTATGCCACAGGGTGTGCTGAGACTATTAATGAATACGATAGCTTAGTTGGTGTTAAAAACTGGTTTAAGCTCATTGGGACTTATATCTGTCGTTATATCTATGTATTTGCTTATTCCTTATTGCCTGGTTTGTTCTTTGGCTTTTGTATGAGCTTTGTCATGACTGGCTTTCAAGTCGATACGATCCTCTTGATCTTAGCTGTTGTCTTTGGCATCATTCTTTGCTTTGTGGCCATTGGTGCTTTCTTTAAGACGACCTTGACAATGTATCTCTATGAAGACTATGGCTTGAAGAACATGACTGCTGTTCGTGAATCAAGTCGTTTAATGAAAGGGCATGTCGGTGATCTGCTTCGTTTATATTTATCATTCTTACCTTGGATCATCCTTCATGTTGCCATCATGGCTGGTGGTTTTTACTTCTTACAGCAGGGATTACCTCAGACTGTTGCCGTCATCGTCAGTGGTATTCTAGGCATGTTATTTGCAACGTATACGTATCTTCCATTATTCAATGTCTCATTAGCTGTCTTTTATAAAGAGATCGTTTATCACGCTTATCATTAATTCGCCCATGTTTATGGGCGTTTTTTCTTCCCTTGATTATACTTAAAGTAACATGGAAGCGCTCAATTTATTTTAAAAGTCATATTTTATACCATTTCTACATAATCTAAGGTATAATATATGTAGAAATTGAAAAGGAGGTATTCGTATGAAAGTTAGTATCAGAGGAAAGAATATTACCGTAACTAAGGGAATCCAGGAAAAGGTAGAAAAGAAGCTTTCTAAACTCGATAAGTACTTCATTATGAATGATGTAGAAGCGAAGGTCTTAGTGAGAACCTATCCAAATACACAGAAAATCGAGGTCACGATTCCAACAGAATACGTCTTATTAAGAGCAGAAGAGGTGAACGATGATCTGTATGATGCCATCGATCTCGTAGTCGATAAGCTTGAAGGTCAGATCAGAAAGTACAAAACAAAATTAAGTAGAAAATCAAAGAATAATAAACTTGCATTTAACGTCGCAGCCTTAGAAGAACTTGAAGACAGCGATGAAGAAGATGTCATCGTTAAGACAAAGACCATCAATCCTAAACCAATGGATATGGAAGAAGCCATCATGCAGATGGAATTAACAGGACATACATTCTATGTTTATTTAGATGCTGAATCTAATAAAGTCAGTGTCGTTTATAAACGTAACCATGGTGGATATGGTCTGCTAGAAACTGAATAATTTTGTGAACGAAAGGGATCATTCGATCCCTTTTTTGGTGCTTTGAGGAAAGTTATGTTATAATGCACGTAAATACAAGGAGGGTCTTAATGAATACCTACAGTTTACGTGCTTTAGCCACGTCCTTATTACAAAATGTACGATTAAAATTTATTTATATCGCCTTGATCATCGGTTTGATCAATGTCATTCCTGGCTTACTGCCAGGGACTTCCCAATATATGATCTTAAGTGTGGTGATCGCCGTTCTCCTTTGTGCGTCTCATCATGGTTATGTGACGGCGAGCTTAAAGATCCTAACGGGTCATAAGAACGATGTTTCAGAAGTCGAAGATGGCTTTGTCTTCATTCGTCGTTTCTTTGATCTATTTCCTACTTATTTTTTAGCCTTGATCGCCAGTTATTTACCATTCCTGATTGCCGGTGTTGCCTTCTTTTTATTCAATAAAAGTGGTGTGACGCTACTCATCAGCTTTATTAAAAATCCGCAAAGCAGCGTGCTTTCTAAAAGTGCTGATCTTACGGATATTCTCCTGCTTGTCTGGGGCGTCGCCGTTGTTTGTTACATCTTTAAGATCTATATTGATCTTAAATTAAAGATGACCGGCTACTTCTTAGAATTTAAGGGCTATAAAGGGTTCAAAGCCTTAAAGGCGAGCTGGAAGATGATGAAAGGGAAGATCGGTCTTCTGATTCGTCTCTATTTATCATTTGCCTTAACGTATGTCGTATCCTTATTTATTAGTTCAATGGCTTACAGCTTCTTTAATAATGAAGTCGGGCTGATCTTCTCAGTTATTATTATGGCTTTATGTGAAGCTTACTTCATTGAACCATTATTAGAAATGTCCATCGGTGTGATGTTCATGCAGTCCTTACAAGTGACGATTACGCCTAATGAAAACTCTGGAATGTAATTTCCAGAGTTTTTTTCTTAAAGGTGCGAAGATTTCCTTCTTTTTGGTGTTTAACTAAGTAGATCCCCTTGATAAACGTTATTCTTGACCATCAGCTTATCAATATCATTTAAGATCGTCGTTTTCTTAATGGACCATTTTGGTTCATAGAGGATCCCGACCATCGCATCACCGGTCAATCGTTCAATGACGACTTCCTGAGGAATATAACGTAATTGATCGACGACTAAGCGAATATAGTCCTCACGACTGATGAGCGGGAAAGGTTTCTTCATATAGTCTTCATACATCTTTGTCCCTTTCATCAGATAGAGGGAATGGATCTTGAGTCCCTGGATCGGTAACTGGCCAACCACTTTGGCACTTTCAAGCATCATGTCATACGTCTCATAAGGCAGTCCATTGATCAGGTGGACACAGACATCTAAATGATGCTTGTGACAAAGTTCAACGCCTTGTTTAAAGGTTTCAAATGTTTCACAGCGATTAACTAATTTAGCCGTCTCATCATGGATCGTCTGTAAGCCTAATTCAATATAGATATCGGTCTTATGAGAAAGACTTTCTAGATAGGCACAGATCTCTTCATTTAAACAGTCGGCTCTTGTTGCTATGGCAATACCCACACAGTCTTCAAGTCCGACAAAGGGTTCAAAGCAGGCCTTTAGCTTGTTTAATGGACCATAAGTGTTGGTATAGGCCTGAAAGTAAGGGATGAAGAGACAGTCGGGCCATTTATGACGCATGATGGCTTTCTGACTTTCAAACTGGCTCATCAGATCTTCTTTGACATTACCAGCATATTCACCAGCACCCATGGCACCACAAAATGTACAGCCACCCGTTGATAAGGTTCCATCACGATTGGGACAGGTGAAGTTGGCATTTAAAGCGACCTTAGCGACTTTAGAATGATATTTTGTTTTTAAAAAATAGTTGTAGGTATGATAACGCTTATTATCAAGCGAATAGGGAAAAAGATTGTTCATGGGATATCCTCCAAATACCAGGTGATTATACCATGAATGGAATGATTTTTTAAGAAGGAGGCATTGTATGCGCTTAGCCATCAGAATCTTTATTTGCGTTGCTTTATCCATGCTCAGTATGTACTTTGAGATGAGAAATGACATGTTTAGGACTTTATCCAATGGCTATTGTGTCAAAACAAAAGAGGTGATCGAAGATCCACGTATTCGTCATATGACCTATTATAAGCGTGATGTGCATTTCTTAGGCATCTCTTTTAATAAGCAGCACTATATGCAGAATGAGACCTTAGCCATCTATGATGAATCACAAGTCTGTCCAAAGGTGCTGATTGGACGTGAACCTTATAACGACCATGAGATCGTCTTATCAGAAAACAGTGCGGTAAAGTTTACCAAAAACATTCATACTTTGCTTGGTCGACAAGTGATGCTTTATTATAGTCAAGGAAGACAAGTCAAAGGTGTCAGTGTAAACATCGTGGGCATTGCCCCGAAAGATAAAAAAGATCTTGTCTATTTGTATTCAGGAGCCAGTCTTTCTTATATGAAGAGACTGTATAAGATCAAGACACCAGACTATGCCATCTTCCATCTCAAAGATAATCGTGATCTTGAATCCCTAAAGAAAAAATATCCAAAGCTCTCTTTCCATAAGATCAATACCAAACGTCAAAAGAAAGGGGAAATATTGATCATTCTTGTGATGGTCATCCTTGGTGGACTGTTAGTGAAACTGAATCAACGTCATCAGAATTTGATGCGAGCGTTCGTTGTCGACAGCGGCTTCTATCTCTTATCAGTTTGTATGGCTTGTGTGGTCGGATATGGATTACGTGACTTGTTGATCATATCACCTAATATGAAAGCATGTACAAAGCTCTTTGCCTTGTGGTATCTGGTGGTAATCAGTCCTGATTTCATCCGAATAATCAGAAACAAACACGGGAATTTCGATATGTCCTAAATAGGAAGTCATATATTCTTGAACGAATCGTGGTTGCAGTTAAAAACGAAACGTGCTAAGATAGTTCATGAAATCGCTGAACAGGAGTAGTAAAGAGGAAAACCTCTATAGAGAGTCTGTGGCTGGTGGAAACAGACAGGAAGGAATCTTGAACTCACCTGGGAGATGTATCTGTGATAAGCAGATATCGTGTCACTGCGTTAAAGTGTTAAAGAGCATGAGAAGTCTTCATGAACTCAGGTGGTACCGCGCTAAGGCGTCCTGAGAGCAGAAGGCTTTTTTTATTTATAGGAGGAAGAAAAATGAGTTTTGATCACAGACAAGTTGAGAAAAAGTGGCAGAAGTACTGGGCTGATCATAAAACATTCAAGACGGATACGAATGATTTTTCTAAGCCAAAGTATTATGCCTTAGACATGTTCCCTTATCCTAGTGGACAGGGACTTCATGTCGGACACCCAGAAGGCTATACAGCTACGGATATCGTATCAAGAATGAAGAGAATGCAGGGCTACAATGTCCTTCATCCAATGGGATTTGATGCCTTTGGTCTACCAGCAGAACAGTATGCTATTAAGACAGGTCATCATCCAGCCGAATTTACATATAAGAATATTGAAAACTTTAAGCGTCAGATCAAGTCATTAGGTTTTTCTTATGACTGGGATCGTGAATTTGCAACAAGTGATCCTGATTACTATAAGTGGACACAGTGGATCTTCACAAAGATGTATGATGCTGGCTTAGCATATGTTGCAGAAATGCCTGTTAACTGGTGTCCTGCTTTAGGGACTGTTTTAGCAAACGAAGAAGTCATCGATGGTAAGTCAGAACGTGGCGGCTATCCTGTTATTCGTAAGCCAATGAGACAGTGGGTCTTAAAGATCACTGCTTATGCCGAAAGATTATTAAAGGATCTTGATTTAGTGGACTGGCCAGAATCTACAAAGGAAATGCAGAGAAACTGGATCGGTAAATCAGTTGGTGCCGAAGTTGTCTTCAAGATCAAGGATACGGATAAAGAATTCACAGTCTTCACGACAAGATGTGATACATTATTTGGGGCAACATACTGTGTTATGTCTCCAGAACATCCATTCGTGAATGAAATTACAACAGCTGAACACGTAGACGAAGTGAAAGCTTATCAGGAAGCAGCAGCCCGTAAGTCCGATCTTGAAAGAACAGACTTAAATAAAGATAAGACTGGTGTCTTCACTGGTGCTTATGCCATCAACCCTGTCAACGGTAAAGAAGTCCCTATCTGGATCTCTGACTATGTCTTAGCTGGTTATGGTACAGGTGCCATCATGGCCGTTCCTGCGCATGATACACGTGACTATGAATTTGCGAAAAAATTCGATTTACCAATTATTCAGGTCTTAGAAGGTGGCGATATCTCTAAGGAAGCCTGGACTCAGGATGGTAAACATATCAACTCTGAATTCTTAAATGGTATGGGTAAAGAAGAAGCCATTCAGGCCATGCTTGACTGGTTAGAAGAACATCATTGTGGTCAGAGAAAAGTCAACTATAAGTTAAGAGACTGGTTATTCTCTCGTCAGAGATACTGGGGTGAACCAATTCCAATCATCCATATGGAAGATGGCACAATGAGAACAGTCGCTTTAGAAGACCTACCTCTTGAATTACCAGCGACAGATAACTATTTACCAAATGAAGAAGGCGAATCTCCATTATCCCATGTGACTGACTGGATCAATGTGGAAATTGATGGTGTCAAAGGTAAACGTGAAACAAATACGATGCCTCAGTGGGCTGGTTCTTGCTGGTATTATATTCGTTATATTGATCCTCATAACAATGATGAGATCGGTGAAAAACGTTTACTTGATCATTGGCTTCCAGTTGATCTTTATATCGGTGGTGCTGAACATGCCGTTTTACACTTACTTTATGCAAGATTCTGGCATAAGTTCTTATATGACATCGGTGTTGTATCAAGCAAGGAACCATTCCAGAAGTTATTCCATCAGGGCATGATCTTAGGCCCTAATGGCGTTAAGATGTCTAAATCTAGAGGCAATGTCATCAACCCAGATGAGATCGTTGATAGTTATGGTGCCGATACATTAAGACTTTATGAAATGTTCATGGGTCCACTTGATGCTGCTAAACCTTGGTCAACAACAGGCGTTGAAGGTTCAAGAAGATGGTTAGATCGTGTTTATCGTTTATTTGTGGAATCAGGAAAAGTCACTGATGATAATAGTGGTGAACTTGATTTCGTTTATAACCAGACGGTTAAGAAAGTCACTGACGATTATGATAAGCTTGCATTCAATACTGCAATTTCTCAGATGATGATCTTCATCAATGAAGCTTATAAAGCAAAGACTGTTTATAAACCTTATGCGGAAGGAATCGTCAAGATGCTTTCTTGTATCGCTCCTCATGTCTGTGAAGAAATGTGGGAGAAACTTGGACATGATGAAACATTAAGCTATGAACCATGGCCAACTTATGATGAAAGCAAGATGGTCGTAGAAACGATCACGATGCCAGTTCAGGTCAATGGTAAAGTCAGAGCAAAGATCGAGATCAATAAAGATGCTTCACAGGATGAAGTGAAGGAAGTCGCTTTAGCTCAGGACAATGTCAAGACACATGTCGAAGGGAAAGAAATCAAGAAGATCATTGTCGTACCAGGCAAGATCATCAATATCGTTGCTAAATAATAGAATAGACGTGGGATGACCACGTCTTTTCATCCCATAGATGAAAGTAGAAAAAAGGAGATGATTCCGATGGCAAGTTTTAAAAGAAAAACATCAGCCGAACTCGACAAGATGTTGGCCGAAGGAAAAGAACATGTAGAAGACGGGTTTGACTTTTATATGAAAGGCGAAGCAGCCCGTGGGAAAGGTGACTATTTCAAGGCCATCGATTACTTTGAACAAGCGAGAAATACCGGCTTTTGTACATATGCCTTATATGCATCTTATGCCGATACGTTCCATGCCCTTGGAGACTACAAGAGTGAAGTTGCTATTCTAGAAGAAGGCATGAATCGTCGTGCTTTAGCCAAGAATAAACTCTTTGCATCACAGTTAAGAAGAAATAAAGAATCCGCCATGCTGGGCTCTTTAATGAATGAGAAAGAGGATGCAAAAGAATAAAAAAGTGTCAATTGAATAAAAATTCGTTATTGACAGGAGTTATGTCGTTGTTATAATGGACATATAAAACAAGTAAAGATAGAGGAAGCAATGCGTCAGAGTAAGAGATGGAGAAGGCATTCTAAGAAGTCTGTGAAAGGTAATCATTGCCGAAAAGGAGTTATGGCGATAACTTCTTTGGGTATATAGGAAAGACCTATATAACTCCTTCGCAAGAAGTGGCGTTATCTAAAAGCTAAGCTATGTGGTTAACGCATAGCTTTTTTCGTTATCTTTACGAAAAGGAAAAGGGGAATAAAACAAATGAAGAAGACATGCGCAGCCCTCTTAGCAGGTGCCTTACTGATGGCTGGATGCTCATCTGGATCATCATCAAGTTCTACAAAATCAACACAGAAAACTTTTACAGTTGGTATGGAAGCCGCTTACCAGCCATTTAACTGGCAGACGACTAAGAAGACAAAGACAAGTGTAAAGTTATCTGGTGGTGCAGGTTATGCTGATGGTTATGACGTTGTTATGGCCAGCAAGATTGCTAAAAAATTAGGAAGAAAATTAGTTGTGAAAAAGATTGCCTGGGATGGTTTACAGCCAGCTGTTGCTTCTGGTGAAATTGATGCCATCGTCGCTGGTATGACGGCGAATGCTAAGCGTGAAAAAGGCTTAGACTTCACAACGCCTTACTATCAGTCAGACATGGTTATGATCGTTCGTAAGAATTCAAAGATGGCTAAGTTCACAGATATCCAGCAGTTTGGTGGTTACCGTGTATCAGGTCAGAAGAATACAAACTATGATACGATCATCGATCAGATCAAGAAAGTTAAACATATGACACCAAAATCTACATATCCTGAATTAGTTGTTGCTCTGCAGCAGAAAGATACTGATGGCATCACAGCTGAACAGCCAGTCGGGAATGGGATCGTGAAAGCCAACAAGGATCTAACAATGATTCAGTTCAAGAAGGGTCATAACTTCAAAGTAGATACAAGTGTTTCAATCGGTATGAAAGATGGCACAAGAAAGACAGCTGAATTTAAGAAAGTTCAGAAAGCCTTAGATTCTATTTCTCAGAAAGAACGTCTGAAGATCATGGAAGAGGCTGTCAATCGTGCCCCAACAAATTAGGAGAGTAAACTATGAGTATTGATTTTCACTACGCGTGGAAACAGCTGATTACCAACTGGCCTTTGTTCTGGTATGGGATCAAGATGACGATCGCCTTTGCCTTAGTCGGTACATTAGTCGGCTTAGCTTTAGGTCTTGTCATCGGGGCCATCAGATGTTTGCCGCTAGATCCGCTTGATAAGCCGGTCACTCGTTTCTTTAAACAGTTAGGCCGTCTCATTACAAGCTTTTATGTATGGGTGTTTAGAGGAACGCCAATGATGGTTCAGGCCGTGTTCCTTTACTATTTATTAAAGCCAGTCTTCCATTGGTCAACAATGGTTGCCGGTTTCGTAATCATTTCGATCAATACCGCAGCCTACATGGCTGAGATCATCCGTTCCGGGATCCAGTCTGTAGATGTTGGTCAGACCGAAGCTGCTAAAGCCATTGGGATGACGAACTTCCAGACAATGATGTCGATCATCTTCCCACAGGCCATCAAGAATACATTCCCATCACTTGGTAACCAGCTCATCGTTAATATTAAGGATAGCTGTATGTTAAATGCCATTTCCGTTGTCGAATTATTCTTCCAGGCTCAGTCAGTCGCCGGCAGTAACATGCGTTATATTGAAGTGTACTTTGATACCGCTATTTTATATCTGATCTTAACGACGTTAGCGACATTATTATTGAACTTCACTGAAAAGAAGATCAATAAGACAACTCGTGCGACGATCAAAGATTTTTCAGCATAAGAGGAGAGGACATATGGAACCAATTATTCAAGTGAATCACTTAGGAAAAAGTTTTGGTGATCTCAAGGTCCTCAAGGATATTGATTTCACGATCAATAAAGGCCAGGTCGTTACGATCATCGGTTCTTCTGGTTCAGGAAAGTCGACATTATTAAGATGTATCAACTTACTTGAAGTGCCAGACAGCGGTGAAATTACCTTCCATGGTAAGAATATCTTAGGCGGTCAGATGGATGCTTCCACTTATCGTTCAAAAGTTGGTATGGTCTTCCAGAACTTCAACTTATTTGCCAATAAGTCAGTTATTGAAAACTGTATGATCGGCCAGGTCAAAGTCTTAAAGAAGTCAAAGGATGAAGCAAGAGCTGAAGCCATGAAACAGTTAAAAGCTGTTGGTATGGAACAGTTTGCAGAAGCTTCTAGTACGACTTTGTCAGGTGGTCAGAAACAGCGTGTTGCGATTGCTCGTGCCTTATGCATGAAGCCAGAAGTCATCTTGTTTGATGAACCAACAAGTGCCCTTGACCCAGAAATGGTTGGTGGTGTCTTGGATGTCATGAAGCAGTTAGCTTCTGAAGGCTTAACGATGGCAGTCGTTACGCATGAAATGCAGTTTGCAAAAGATGTTTCTGATGTGGTCTGCTTCATGGATAAAGGAATCATTCTTGAACAGGGAAGTTCTGAAGAGATCTTTGATCATCCTAAAGAAGAACGTACAAAACAGTTCTTATCAAGATTTAATAACCAGTAAGAGTATGGGTCAATTCCCGTACTCTTTTCTTTTGAACAAGAAAAATAGAAAGTGTTGCTAAAGCAACAGAAAATAAGTAGGAAGATCAGTAAACTATAAGTGCCAAGTGAAGGAGGTCGATGATCATGAATAACGGAATGGATTTCAATCAGGCAGATCAAAGCTTATATGAGAAATATCCAGAACTTCTTGATCTTTTGATCGATCTGAATTTAAAAAGTCATTTCTTTTTAGAAGAAGCAGAGGTGAAAAAGTCGATTGATCATATGACGACTTCTAATCAGTTAAAAAGGATGTGGTAGATATGAAAGAAAAAGTAGGACAAGTCTTTTCTGTTGCCAAGGATCATGCACCCGTTCCCGGCTGCACGATCACGAAAGAAGTTCAAGGTGGAGATCATGCGATTACGTATGTTTCATTAGCCGAGGAAACAGACATCAGTGCTGAGATCCATCCTTATGGAAAATTCATTATTGTGAATCAAGGTGATCTAACAGTCTATAAGGCTTTTGATCATGATATAACATTAAAGACAGGAGAAAGCTTATTCATTCCACCAGATTCACTTGCAGGAATGAAAAGTGATCATGGCGTTGTTTATACAGAGATTACATTAAGGAGAAGTGATAACATGAATAAAGTGATTAAAGCAGGAGAAGTATTTAAACTTAAGGATTTA
>ONFH01000153.1 GCA_900317015.1 uncultured Erysipelotrichaceae bacterium
GTGATCGTCCCCCAGTTGGAGTTATTAACGTTATGGATCGTCTTGACGAGCTTGCCGTTGGTATAAACGTTGAAGTAGCCAGAAGAATAATAACTATTGATGTCTAAGACCTTATCCGTTAAGGCATTGGCATAGACGAATGGCTTCCAGGCTGACCCACATTCATAAGCCCCATTTAAGAACTGATCGTTATAAGATTTCATATTACGTTTGTTTGGATCAAAGGATGGATAGTCCGTAACGGCTAAGAGTCGTCCGGTATGAGCTTCCATGATCGCACAGACAGCGGTCTTTGGATTGGCTTTTCGTTCAAAGTCCTTCATCAAAGAATCCAGCTGTGTCTGTAATTCACTGTCGATCGTCAGATACACATTGTTCCCGGCAATCGCCTTCGTGCTTGATAAGACCCCATTTGGTAAGACATTGCCATGGGCATCCTTTAAGTAAACGGATTTCCCATTCGTGCCCTGTAAATAATCGTTGTAGCTCTTTTCAATACCCATCTTGCCAATGACCTGCTGGTTGTCATCAGCGGTGTTGGAGGCATAGCCGATCGTATAAGAAGCGAAGTCCCCAAAGGAATAGTTACGAGAAGAGATCTCGGTAAATTCTAGCCCTGGTAGGTTCAATGCCTCGATCTTGGCTTTGGTAATCGAAGAGAGGTTATTGCCAGCTGTCCCAAAGGAGACCTGGTACCCTTTCGAGTTTAGTTTTTTCAAGAGATAAGATGATTTACATCCTAAGATCTTCGATAGCTTTTCGGCCGTATCGGCTTTATTGACGACATAAGCTGGTTTGTTGGAACTTGTCTTACGCGTATGAGAAAGAATGGCATAAAGATTGTAACGTGTGACATCTTTTGCACACACCTCCCCATCACTCGTATAGATGGTCCCACGAGTCGCATAGTCGGTCGCCGTCACACGGCCCCCGCCACGCTCCTTGTTATAATCTCGGATATTGGCTCCGGAAGCGAAGCCTTTTCCCGTTGTACATAAATAAATGATATTAAAGATAAGAGCGCATAATGCAATAATAAATATAATTTCTACTGCCCTTGCGCCCCTGTTTTCATATGGAATTTTAGTTTTTGTTTTCATTTGTCACCACAACAGCAGCTGTTGAGCCCTGTTTATAATCGTATCCTTTCGCCGTGGCAACCTTTTTCAAGCGTGTAAAACTAGCGAGCTCACTTTTCTTGATCTCAAGACCGTCGATCTCGCTTTGCGTCTGAGACATTTCATTCTGAACTTGTCTGGTATTATCACTAATCGTGATCAACCTAGCACTTGTCATACACGAACTAATAATCATCACAAGCAGACAAACAGCTAGGAGAATTAGTGGATACCTAAAAATTCTAGGTTGCTTCTTAAACTTTTCAATCATACTTTGACCCTCTCAATTACTCTTAATTTTGCTGAATGGGAACGATGGTTCTCCTCCAACTCCTGTGAACTCGCCAAAATCGGTTTACGTGTGATCTTCTTGAAGGATGGTTCAAGCCCTTCCGGAATGACCGCAATGTTCTTTGGTAGATCTGGCATTTTCGTCACTTCATTAAACTTATACTTACAAATCTTATCTTCCAAAGACTGGAAGGTAATGACGACACAGCGACCGCCTACGCCAAGCAGGTCTAATGCATCGTTTAGGGCAATTTCAAAGACATTCAGTTCGTCATTGACGGCGACACGAATGGCCTGAAATGTACGCTTAGCAGGATGTCCGCCCTTTCTTCGAAATTTTGCCGGTATTGCGCTCTTGACCACATCGACTAGCTGAAACGTCGTCTCAATAGGGGCGATCTGACGCTGTTTTTCAATACCTCTGGCAATCTGTTTCGCAAATCTTTCATCCGCATACTTGTACAAGATCTTGACAAGCTCTTCATACGGATAATCATTGACGACTTCATAAGCGCTTAAGGACTGGTTTTGGTCCATGCGCATATCCAGACGAGCATCGTAGTTGTAACTAAATCCACGAGATGCATCATCAAACTGTGGTGATGACACCCCTAAATCGAAAAGGATCCCATCGATTGAATCGACGCCACGCTCTGTGAGTTCCTTTTTTAAGTTCTTGAAATTCGAATGGATGATCGTAAATTGATCACCAATTGCTGAGAGTCTTGATGAGGCTGCTTCAATGGCACGCTCATCCTGATCAAAGCAGTAGAGATGTCCAGTGGTCAACTGGGCTAGGATCTTTGAGCTGTGGCCGCCGCCTCCTAATGTGGCATCGACATAGATTCCATCTGGTTTAATATTCAGCTCACTAACGGCCTCATTTAGCATCACGCTGTAGTGCTCAAACATCTGTTACTCCCCTTCATCTTCATCAAGCATTTCTGACAATTCATCAAATTCCTCGTCACTAATATCACAGTATTCATCCCAGCTGCTCGCATTCCATATTTCCATATGGTCACCAGCGCCGATGACGACACATTCCTTTTCAAGATGAGCAAGACCTCGTAAGTCTGCGGGAATATTGATACGTCCTGCTTTATCAAATTCCAGCTCACGGGTCTTGGCGTTCACGATTCTTAAATACTGACGGGCTTTTCGTTTCTTTTGTGAGAGTTTTGAAAGAGAGGCATAAAACGTATTCCATCCCTCTTCATTGTAGACATCCAAACATCCTTCGTGACCTCGTGTGACATAAACAAGACTGCCGCACTGTGATCGCATCTTTGCAGGAATGCTCATGCGTCCTTTTGCGTCCATATTATGTCGAAATTCACCGAAGAACATTGTCTGTCCACCACCTTTCGCCACTTTTCACCACTTCATGCCACTATTATATCAATCAATTCACAATTTGTATATCAATTTTGGCGAAAAAATAAAATGCACAACTCCTAAAAAGTTATGCACAATCTTGA
>ONFH01000175.1 GCA_900317015.1 uncultured Erysipelotrichaceae bacterium
TAATAATTATATCATACTTTAATCCGATTGTTCACAGGAGTTTCGAATGAAATCTTCATCGATTGAGCATAAAAGTTCTGATGATTTCAAATTTTAAAAAAGAAGACAAAAAGAAAAAGACGATCGCTCGTCTCTATCTTGCAAATACATCTTTTGTTTTCACTGGCAAAAACGAATTATCACCATACAGTTCTTCCTTGAACGTACCATCATGATAATCAAAGATCGTTAAGGAACAGCCATTGACAATGTTCCGATTGATTTGTGGGTAGTCTTTACGTTTTAGGCCTAACATTAAGGACACTAAGATCGTAAAGCAGAAGCCATGCGTGACGACAAACACTTTTTCATAGTCTTTGCTTGTGATGTCAGCTAAGAAATCACGCACACGCGCTTCGATCTCATCATAGCTTTCGCCCCCTGGCAAACCTTTTGAACGTTCTGGATGTTCCCAGAGTTCACTGTACACTTCTTTTAAAGAAGGATCAAAGTGATCGAGATACATGCCTTCGCAGACTCCAAAGTTCATTTCCATCAGACGGTCATCTTTGATGAGCGTTTGATCAGGAAAGACGAGCTTCGCCGTGTCATAAGCACGTTTGATGGGACTTGTATAAATGGCATCAAAATGATCATCCTTTAAGTGTTCTCTTAAAGCTGCTGCATTCTTCTTGCCATTGTCTGTCAAAGGAGAATCCTTTCTCCCCTGCAGTCTCTTTTCTTCATTCCACACCGTTCTGCCATGTCTTGTGATATAGATCTTCACGAATAACGCCTCTTATTTGTACTGAGAATTGATATTCTTCATAATACGTCTGATCTGTGCTTCATTAGGCTTACGGCCCATTTCTCTAAACATTGCACGGATCATCTTTTCGTTGATTGGTGGGTTCTTCTTTAATTCTCTCTTTGTGACATAACGAGCAACGAAGAAACCAATCGCAATACCAGCTAATAAGCAAATAATGCACCAGATAACTGTACTCATATTTTTTACCTCCAGAAATTCTCTCGTATTATACCATAGCAATTTCTCTTTGTAAATTTTCAAAAATATGTTCTTTCATTTTATAAACGAGAAATGAGGCACAAAAAAGACCATCCATGAAGGATGATCTAATTATTGTTCGTCTCACTTGCTAAAGTGGAATCACTATCGACCGTGATCTTTTCGCCTGCTAACATGTTTTTGATGTACTGAGCATTCTTACTGATCGAGTTCTGATCTGGGATCATGTAATAGATGGCTGTATGAGGAAGCAGCAGACCACCTAAGCGTTTTTCCGAATTTCCTTTTAAAACGGAACTCTGAATATCCCATGAAGCACCTGAACTTAATTGTTCATTGATCAGATCTGTCAACTGAGATGTGGAAATATCCGTCTGGAATAAACCGGTAATGGAATCCATGATCTTGCTATAATTGGTTAAGATCTTTGAACTCTCTAATTTATTGAATAAGGCTTTTAAAACTGCCTGCTGGTTAGCGGCACGATGACGGTCACCCTGTGAATAGGCATGACGTTCACGAGCAAAGGCTAATGCAGTTTCACCATCCATCGTCTGCCAGCCTTTTTTGATCCTGACTTTCTTATTCGTCCAGGGAATGAAGGCCTTATCAGAATAAACCTTGATGCCATCAACCGCATCGACGATCTTGACTAACGCCTGGAAGTTGACACGACAATAGAAGTCAATATCAATATTCATAAAGTTTTCAATCGTCTTGAGCGAGTTGATCGTGCCAAATAACGCTGCATGAGTCAACTTATCCTTAGCCCCTGTCGCCATTGCGAAATTGACATAATAGTCACGAGGAATACTTGTCATTAAGATCTGATGTTTTGATGGATTGACCGTTAAAATAATATTGGAATCCGAACGAGACGTCTTCGTCACAGTACTACGAGAATCGACACCAGAAAGATAGATCGTAAACGTATCTTTCGTAAAGTCCTTGGCAAGGCTTGTCGCACTGGCCGTCTCATGCATATCCTTATACCATAATGTGCTTACATCATTATCCCAGGATGAATGATATTTCTGCATTAAAGTAATGTAATAAGAATTCATCAGAATGCCGGCCACACGACCTGAATAGAGATCATCGACCATCTGACGATAAGATGTATAAGCTTTGGCGGTATAGGAGATCTTCTTCTTTAAGGCTTGATTGGCCGTATTGAAGTCATCCTCATCAAAGCTTCCAGCATTGGCAATCGTCTTGTTGGAAAGATCACTGATGGAATCATAACCTTTATTTTTTAAAGTATAGACACAATATCTTGTGATGATCGTATTTTCCGTACTTGTCAAAGTGGCAAGGGTCTGTGATCCTTTTTTGACATAGAAGCAGGCCGCCACCAAAACGATCGACAAAGCCAGTGAAAGTAATCGTCCAATGGCTTGACGTGGACCATTCTTTTTCTGTCTGACCTTTCGAGCATGACGTCCTTCTCTTTTCTTTCTTTTATTTGGTTTCATCATCGCCGTCAATAGGAAGACCAAGGCGATTAAAATGAGAATTAATAAAATGATGTATTTGACTGGCAGCAGTCCTGTCTTGATCACGAAGATCGAGAAGATCGCACTGGCAATCATTTGTAAAATTGTAAAGCTTCTTCTTTTTAACATTTTTCAAATGACTCCTTCCTCGCGTTATTATACATGAAAAGTTATGAACTCTGAAGTTTTTTTCATGAATTCAAAGATTTCACAAACTTCACACAATGCGGGATTTCTCACATAAAAAGGGGCAAGATCATTAGACCCTGCCCACTTATTTCTAATATATTGAAATTACTTTTCAAATAAACGTAAATAGTTCCTCACGATGTGATCAGAATCGAAACCATATTCTTTGATCACACGAGATGCAGGTGCACTTGAACCAAATGTACGAACGCTCATGACAAAGCCATCTAAGCCGACATACTTATACCAGCCAAAGTCAGTGCCCATTTCAACCGCCATTCTCGCACGAATACGATCTGGTAAAACAGATTCCTTATATTCGGCATTCTGGGCATCGAATAATTCTGTACAAGGCATTGAGACAACACGCACACCTTTATGGCCCATCGCAAATAACTTCTTCTGTCCTTCTAGAGCTAATGACACTTCCGAACCAGCCGCAATGATGATGCCTTCCAGTTCGTCTTCTTCGTGTCCGACAATGTACGCCCCTTTAATGACATCGTCATAAGTGGCATGCGTACAGTTCTTTACACCCTGTCTTGTCAAAATGATGGCCGTTGGTTCTGTTTCCGCTTCAATAGCGATCTTCCAGGCGCAAGCTGTCTCATACGCATCGGCTGGACGAATGACTAAGAGATCGACCATCGAACGTAGACCAGCTAATTGTTCCACTGGCTGATGCGTTGGCCCATCTTCACCGACCGCAATGGAATCATGCGATAAAGGAAGGATGATTGGTAATTCCTGTAAGCATGACATACGTAAAGCAGCTTTGAAATAATCTGAGAAGACTAAGAAGCCACCAGCGGCGATCTTCATACCGCCATGTAACATGATGCCATTCATAATGCAGACCATCGCAAATTCACGGATGCCGAAGTACATATTACGTCCACCATAGTTTTCTGGTGAGAAACGATCTTCACCTTTGATCGTCGTCTTTGTAGAGGAAGCTAAGTCGGCACAGCCAGACATAAATGTCGGCACCTGCTTAGCGACTTCCTGAATACATTTTAATGAAGTATTTCTCGTCGCTTCTTCATCGACATCTTCAAAAGACTTTAATAGTGGCTTTTCATCGAAGATGACCTTCCCGCTCATCGCCTGTTTGTAAGCAGCATAATCGTCAGGGAAGTTTTTCGCATATTTAGCCATTAACTTCTGCCATTTATTGTAAGCACGTTTTGAGCGGGTAATGGCGTTCTTCTTGAAATCTTTATACACTTCATCGGGTACATAGAAGTCTTCATCGTATTTAAAGCCATAAGAATCTTTGGCACGACGTCCATCTTCTTCACCAAGTGGAGCCCCATGGACTTTGCTTGTGCCTTCATTGATGGAACCTTTCCCAATGACGGTATGGTTGATGATCAATGATGGTTTGAATTTTTCTCTCTTGGCTTTCTTTAACGCTTTGGCGAGAGCGCCTAAGTCTTCGCCGTCCTTGACATCAATGACCTGCCAGTTCATTGCTTCAAAACGTTTCTTGACATCTTCACTGAAGGCCATGGAAATTGGACCATCTAACTGAACGTTGTTGGAATCATATAAAACGATCAATTTTCCTAAAGCTAAATGACCGGCTAAAGAAGAGCCTTCATAAGTGACGCCTTCCTGTAAGTCGCCATCACCACATAAAACATATGTATAATGATCAACGATATTATAACCGTCCTTGTTAAACTTTGTGGCTAAGAATTTTTCCGCCATGGCCATGCCGACGGCTGTCGGAATGCCCTGTCCTAATGGACCACTTGAACAATCAACACCATCGGTAATGCGCATTTCTGGATGGCCGGGAGTTTTTGACTGCCATTGTCTAAACTGTTTCAAATCATCCATTGAGACATCGAAACCTGATAAATGTAATAAGCTGTACAATAAAGCACTGGCATGACCACTTGCTAAAACAAAACGGTCACGGTTCTCCCATTTGGAGTCTTCACAAAAGACTCTCAGCTCCTTCGTAAATAACGTATACAAAGCCGGTGCACTGCCGAGTGCCATACCCGGATGACCTGAATTTGCTTTATTGATCATATCGATGACTAAAGCTCTGACTGTCGCAACAGATAAATTTGAATCCATGATTTAAGTCCCCCTAATTCTATGCCCATTATATACAAAAAAAATACTTAAGAAAAGTTAAAAAGCGCACTAAATCAAATTAATGCACTTTTTTGTGTTTTCTGCGTGGCGTCA
>ONFH01000174.1 GCA_900317015.1 uncultured Erysipelotrichaceae bacterium
CTATATGTATATTTTTAAATGATATTTGTATTTAAAACTCAAAAGGCGCAAAAAAGGCGTCAACCTTAAGTTGACGCCATTGGCGGCCATTTTTGACCGCCTTTGAATTATTCTTGACTTGATGAAGAAGATGTTGCATCTGAACCACTGTTACTGCTTGAACTGTCAGTTGAAGAATCAGATGACGTTGTTGTATTTGAGCTTGAGCTCTTTGTAGAAGAAGACCCTGAATCAGAACCATCTGACGTAGAATCCGTTGTGGTATTAGAAGATGTTCCAGTTGACTTCTTTGTAGAAGAGCTGCCACTATTTGTACTTGATGAACCTGAATTACTTGATGAAGAGTACTTTGAGCTCTTAGAACTATTTGAACCATTTGTACTTGATGAGTTTGAAGAATCTGATGAAGTGCCATCAGTACTTGAACTATCAGTAGAAGAGTTCTCTGTACTTGATGAATCTGTTGATGAGCTGTCTGTTCCTGAAGTGGAAGTATCAGAAGAGCTATTATCAGAACTTGATTTATCAGATGTGTTGCTCTTAGAAGATGTATCACTTGTCTTGCTCTTAGCCGTTTCTGCTGTCTTTTTCTTATTAGATCCACCTGTAATATAGCTTACGGCAGCTGTCCCGACACCACCACCGATTAAAGCCGTCACAACAATTGCTTTAATGGAGCTAGAAAAAACAGAAACTAAGCCACTACCAACACCAGAAGCAGCACTCTTTAATAAACTGCCGCCAGCTTTTCCAATCGTATTTGTGGCTTTCTTTGCTTTATTAGATGATCTGCTTCTAGAACCGAATGCAGAAGTCGTGGCAGACTTTGCAGGTCCTGAGACATTGATCGTCACATTCTTCCCATTATCTTCCTCAGTTTCCTGTTCTTGAATATTGTCATTATAACCAGCAGCGTGTTTTGGTACGCTCTGTGTATTGTGTTCGTTTTCGTAATCGTCAAACGTAAATCTCTTTGCCATAAAATCACCTCATTGTATTTTGATCTTGAGACTGCGCTCATTAGCTATTATATGCATCGTTTCAAAAATAGCAACAAGATTCCATGAAAAAGTTTTCAAAATACAAAAAACACACTGATCATCATATAAAATTGTTCATTGCGATAAAATTTTATGAGCTCTTTTATGCTTAAAAATTAACATGATCGATCTCACGAAAAGCTTTTAGAAACAGCCGAAATTGATGTACGATTTTCGCTTTCGTCTGAAAAAACATCGAGATTTTTGAGTGTGTTATAATAAAGTGCATAAAGTGATGATGCACTTTTGAAAGAGAGGTTCAAATGAAGATGGAAGAAGTAAAGATGCTGGTCAATGAAGATCTGACAGTAGAAGAAGTACAAGGATGTTTTGTGATCACTCCAATTGAATATCTTGATTTTCGGGAAGGGGCAGAAGATCTACAGATTCCTTTTAATGATGAAGGGATTACATTCTGCTTCGTGAGAAAAGAAGATAGTTCATTTGATTTCTGTCGTGCTTATGCATTTCCGGATGATTTCTTTCCTGAAATGGAAGATGCATTTGAATATCTTGATGCAATCTGGCCATATTTTGTCACAGATGGTGATGAATTGGTACCAGCCATCTGTGACTTACAGGAAGCAGAGGGAGGTTATGTCATGCTTTGTGAAAGATACACCGATGAAATGAATACACCTAATAAGTACCTGGTTGAAAGCAAGAAGAAGGAAGCCAAGTTTAATATTCGTATAGCCTGTCGCTGGTTCGATTAGCGTTGCATGAAAGAAGTTCATAGTATATGAACTTCTTGTGCCCCCTACAATAGAAAAACGAATCATCATATACAATATCATTGAAATTGAAAAAAGGATGTGATCTTTCATGGAAAATATGTCTCGTATTTTACTTGTATTCGTTGATCTTGGTATGGTTTTCTGTGTGTTTAAAATCATTATGAAGGTCGCTTTATACAAGATGCTGCATCGTCCCTATCCTTATGGGATGAAACGCTACTTTAAGCTCATTGCCAGTGATGAAAATGATCATTTTGTATCTACTGAATTTGTTCAGGGAGAAAGTGACTATGATCTTACTGAGAATCTTCGTCATGCCATGAAGATGGCCTATGAACAAAACAAGGCAAAGGTGAAAGCATTACACTTCAATGTCATGGAGATCTCACAAAGTGAGTATGAGACTTCTGTAAAGCATCGTGAATGATCTTTTCAAGAAGCATGTATTCGTACATTAATTAATGAGACAAGTTAGGCAGATTTCGGCTATAAAAATACAAAAATGAAGCTATTTATGAGACAAG
>ONFH01000176.1 GCA_900317015.1 uncultured Erysipelotrichaceae bacterium
ATTTCATGATTTTTAAGGGCTGTTTCAAACTCATCGACAAATAAGCCCTTTCCACCAATTTCCGCTAAAGACTTATGAAGGATCAGATCCCCTTTTGTTTTTAAGATCACACATTCAAAGGTGATGTCTGGTCGTTTAGTCTGGATGGCTTTTAAGACAATTTGTACCTGGGCCTGTGATAATAGTGACCCTCTCGCTCCTACTCTAATCTTCATCTTTCTTAAACCTTTCGTATAATTCCAGCAGCTCTTCATCTGTGAGTTCTGGATGATCTAGCAAGAGATCTATGATCAGATGATAAAAGGCTCTTCGTTTAGAGAGAGTGCCTTTACTCTTCAGTAATGGACGCAATGTGCCTAAACGTTCATTGACTGCTCCTAATCCTTCTGGCACCTGTGCTTCTAAGATCTGACGTACTCTTTGTGCAATCACTGGTGAATGCCCGCCACTGGAGATGCCACAGACGATCTCTTGATTTGTATAAAGGGAAGGAAAAAAGAAGGAACAGTTGTCCTGATCATCCACACTATTGATAGGAATTGCACGTTCATGACATAAACGTGCAATCGTTGCATTGACTTCATGATCATTTGTGGCCGCAATGACCATTTTCGCATTGAAAAGATCCTCTTCACAAAATGCTCTTTGTGCATAGTCATAATGTTCCTGCAAGATCAGATGCATGGTCTCTTCCTGAAACTCTTTCGCCACAAAATATAAACATGGTTTGAAATAACTTAGCTTTTCTGCTTTTCGTAAAGCCGTCGTTCCACCACCAACGATCAGGATTGGCTGATCTTCGATCTTTATAAACATGGGAAAATAAGCCATATGTCTTCTCCTTCCTCATTGATATTCATTTTAACACACTTATGCACTATGTTTAAAGGTTTTATAATCAATAACCAACAACAGTCTTATTATATACGAAAAATTTCAAAACGCTTATAAGAAATCATTATGACCCATTATTACTTATCCATATAGCTGAAAGAACCTTTGCAAGAGGATCTTGCAAAGGTCTAACAATATCAATAGAACAAACACAGACCATATGATGATTCACCTTCCCTTCCTTTAATATTCGAAATGTCTGTGTTTTTCATGACGCTTATAAGGTGCCTTCTTCCCCTTCTTAGGTGGAACGACATTCACCCTTTCTAAGCAGGCACGCATCTGCACTTCATCCTTAGGATGCTTCATGCGATATTCATGTGTCCCTTTCTTCACGTCGAGTGAAATCGATCCATTGCTATTACGATGTGATCCTTTCGCAACGTTCATCTTCTTTGTCACGATTTCCCAGTTTGTACCTCTTCTTTTCTTCATGTTTCATTTCCCCTTTCGTTTTTGTTTACACGTGTATTATAGTCATCTCATTCCTGCTTCTTTTAAGGGGGGATAGAAAAATTCTCCCTGCTTGTGATAAGCAGGGAGAAAATGTGAAAATATATCTTGGAGGGGACAAAGATTTCTCTGTCGACCGCTTTCCTCTATCTATCCTAAATCCTAATCATTAAAACGCTTGTTTTTTAGCAACTAATGTATCAAAGCCATAAATTTCTAACGTCGTCTTGCCTGCTTCTAAAGCTTCAACGATCTTCTTTTCCTTCTCGAACTTAGCAAGGGCTTTTTCAAAGACTTCATCTTCATGTTCCTGAGGGATGACAACGACGCCATCACAATCACCAAAGATAATATCACCAGTGCGGACCGTGATTCCGCCACAGGTCACTGGAACTGCAAGTTTAGCAAGGGACTCCTTCACCGTGCCTGAAGGATTAAATGCTCTTGCAAAAACTGGGAATCCTAATTCTTTAATATCTTCGCTATCACGACAAGATCCATCTAATACAACACCAGCTAAGCCATGGATCTTGCAGGCCGTTGCCATAATGTCACCGAAATGTCCTGCATTTGAATAGCCGTGTAAATCACAAATGAGAACATCACCAGGGGCGGCTGCATAGATGGCCTGATGTAAAGCTAAGTTATCGCCTGGGTAACATTGGACCGTATACGCTCTCCCAATCATCTTCATAGCCGAATCAACAGGCTTGATGGCCGTGTCCATCACACCCTGATTGACCATACTGTTATTATTGTCCGCAATATTACCCGTAGGAAGCTTAATTAATTCTACCCTTTTCTTTTCATCTAAATTCATTGTATTGTTCTTCTATTTATTCACCATATGATAATGTTCATCTAAAATGTCATTTTGACGATCTTTCTTTAATCGATAAGGGACACTAATAATCAATGGGATCAGCATTGTTGGTCCAACGATCATCGTAAAGACGCCATAGCCATAACGAATGATATTTAATAAACCAAAGCTTGAACCAAACGTACAAAGGATGATGAAGATCATCGCTATAACGAACTTACGTGAGAAGCCCGTTGATTTCTTCCAAACCTTAGCCATCATCGGTTCAAAACGGTTGCAGACCGTAAAGATAAAAGCGACTGAACTTGAGACCATGGCCGCAATGGCAAAGGCCACATATAAGATCTTAGAGATCCATCCGGCATTCGATAAATGATTGATGGCCCACATCGTAGGGATTTCTTCTTTCATAATGCCTGGCATGCCAGAGGCAAAGATAAATGTAAATAACATCGTCGATAAACTACAAAGTAATGCCGTCACTAATGATTCGACAAAGACATCTTTTCGTGTATTGATAATACCAATGGACGCAGGGACACAGGCTTCATAACCATTCATAAAGAAGACCACGATCATTAACATGGAGAACCAGGCATGAGGTCCGGTAAAACCATATTGGGTATAAGAGATGTGCTTGCTTAGATACGTCATTGCTAAAGGGGTCGCTTTGGGCATGCAGATGACAGCCACATAAGCACAGATGATTAAAATGGCAATTCCTAAAACTGTTCCGACCCTTCTAAGCAAGTCAGCACCCCATAATGCTAAAAGTAGAACGATCGCACAAAAACCGATCGTACCAATGATCTTAGGGAGGCCAAATAACTGATTCAGTAAGATGGCCGTGGTAGAGATCTGGGCTGATAAGGCAATCAGCACCACAACGATGACTTGGATCTCTTTGAATGTTCTAAAGAACAACTGCAATGGTTTGACGATAAATCGTATTGTAAGCTTCACGATAAGTCTTTGGCTTATAAATACGGTTGATCTCGAAGAGCAGTAAGTTAAAGATAAAGCACAAGAGTCCGGCAATCGCTAGTCCTAAGAAGACACCGATCCAACCCTTATTATTAAAGTAAGTGACGGTCTGTGTTCCTGAGGCAAAGCCAGGACCAACGTAAGCACTAAACATAACAGCACAAAGTGAGAAGATCGCTGCAAAGTTTGAGCGGTGTGTTTTTGAAGACTTCATAGGCTTTCATCCTCTTTAGACTGCAGATGATGATAGCCATGTTTGGCGCGTGCTTCTTTTAAGCTTGAGCCATTCTTCACATCGGCAATGATTTCTTGTTCGACACTTTCAATATTTTTGGCAAGCTTTAAGACTTCTTCAGCCTTTTCATAAGGAATCACAACAACTCCAGAGTCATCACCAAGAATAAGATCACCAGGAACGACCTGAACACCACTGATGGCAACAGGAACATTGACCTGATCAACAGTGACTCTTTCCTTCCCTGTGACCATGTAAACACTCTTCGTATAAATGCCATATCCCAATTGTTCAATGCCATTCACATCACGACAGACGCCATCGATGACTGTACCTTCAATACCTTTTGTCTTAGCTGTGAAAGTCATGATATCGTCCCAGACAGCGCAGTAAGTTCTCCCATTATTATCGATCACGACAACTTGTCCTGGTTTGACATCATCAATAAAATCGCCAACGGTTCCCTTCGTCATCCCACATGGAATGTAATGAACAGTAAAGGCATCACCACAGATCTTATGTCCACGTACAACTGGCTGGATACCAAGTAGACCACATGGGATGCCTAACTTATCCATCGCATCAGAGATACTAGGTGTATCCATCTTTTTTAATTCTTCAATTAATTCTTTCTTGTTCATACTTTTTCTCCTTTAATATCTTTCTATTTATTTCACAAGTACATTGTACATGGGTATTAAATAGTCGTAAAACGATAATATTACATATATAATATCGATGAATTCGATATTTAGGAGGTGTATGTATGACCTATGAACATATAGCAACATTCTTATCTGTTGTCACGTATAATAATATTTCCGCTGCTGCCCGTAATCTCTATGTGTCTCAATCCACTGTTTCTACAAGGATCAGACAATTAGAAGAAGAACTAGGCGCTCCCCTTCTGATACGACATAAAGGGATCCGTACCGTCGAGTTAACCGCTTATGGCAAAGCTTTTATCCCTATTGCCAATCAATGGGCTTCATTATGGAAGAATACGCAACATATCAAGACATTAGAAGATGTCGTTCAATTACGTATTGCTAGTATTGATGCAGTGAATAACTATACGTTTATTCCCCTCTTTCAAAAGCATTTAAAGGATCATTCCAAAATCAAGCTATCGATCAATACTCATCATTCCAATGAGATCTATTCCTTAGTAGAAAATAGAGCTGCCGATATTGGCTTTGTTTTCTCACGTATTACCTATCCCGATATTATCGTTTCGCCGATCTATCGAGAACTAATGTATCTGATTTGTCATAAGGATAGTGATTATCATGATGATCTCTCATGTCATGATCTAGATGTCTCTCATGAAGTATATTTAAACTGGGGTGTGGATTATCAGCAGTGGCATGATATGCACTGGTCACCAGAGCTCTATCCTTTGATCACTGTCAATACCGGAAGCATGTTGCAAAGATACTTAACAGTGCTGAATCGCTGGAGTATCGCCCCGATGTCCGTTATTGAAGGAGCCATTAGAAATAATCCTCACTTAACTTACTACACTCTTCATGAACCACCAGCGCCTAGAATTTGTTATGAAATAAAAAATAGATATCCCAATGCCAGCTTAAGTCAAGCCATTGAGATCTTAGATGAAGAGATCAGAGACTTTATTGATCATGATCAGTCCATCTGTACTTTTGAAGAATGGATGTTACAAGGACAATAAAATATAAAAAATGGCATCAGCCTCATAATAAGAAGCTGGTGCCATACTTTGATCTTTTAGAGAGTATAAGCATCACCTGCAGTATTTTTAAAGTTTTGCTTTTCTAGCCATTCTTTTTCTTCTTCATTTTCTGGAATATCAATACGTTCGATCTTAAAGATTACAGGTCTTGTTCCATCATTACAGCAGGCAATCATCATACGTTCATCATTGGTCCATCCATGCATGATCGATCCACCCTGTAATGCCGTATAGACATAACGACTGATGGCATCCCAGGCTTCACCACAGAAACGACCATTCATTAAATGATAGAAATCATCCTTTTCTGGTGTTCTTTCTAGTAAGAATTCATCACCCGCCTTAAAGCAAGGACATGGTCCTGATTTAGGATCTGCTAGGTATTTTTCCTGTAAGTCTGGAAAGACTTTTGTTTCTAATACAGTGATCTTACATTGATGTTTCATCTAGGTTTCTCCTCTACTCTTTCATTTCACACACGTGTCTTTCTTTGATTGTAACATATCATCAATGACTTACGAAAAGGGAATCCTTTTCGTCATGATCCGCACCATTGTAACGATCATACACACCATTTCATTATCTTTGTAGCACCAATGGTCCGTTTCAAAAGCGTGAGTTCATCGATCAAGTGGTGCTCAAGTTGCCACAGGTGGTGCTATTGATGAGATTGGTGGTGCTCAAGTTGCTAAAGATGGTGCTATTGATGAAATCAGTGGTGCTCATAGCCATGTTGATGGTGCTGAAGCTACAACTGGTAGTGATATTCATATGATTCTCAAAAATAGTATTTGAAAACACGAGAAGTTCCCGAGTCATTATCAATCATGATGATCCAAAGATGATTTTTTAGTCTTCGATGATATAAGCATCAACGATTTCACCGATATACATCACATGGACATCTTTATTGGCACCAACGTTTTCGCTACCAACATCCTGTGGATAGAAGTGCTTGACCTTTTCATCATAAAGATCTAACTTCTGTTCCTGTCTGTAAAGAACTTTACATTCTAATGTTAATGGATATTCCTTAATACCTGGAACACCATTCACTTCTGCTTCTTCTAAAGTTAAGTTTGCTTCTTTCACCTTGTCGATATGACGACCACTTTCACGGCTACATACTTTTACGATTTTTGGATTGATTCCTTTAACTGGGATACTGATCGTAAAGTTAGGATTATGATCTAACTGTTCTCTTGTAAAACGTCCTTCACGCACATAAACAGTAAAGACTGGAAGTGCCCAGTTAGTGCCTAGTCCACCCCATCCAATGATCATAGAGTTAAACTTTTCATCTTTTGTATTTAATAAAATGCCTTTAGGAATGGCCTGAATGATTTGATTAGCATATTCCTTTACATCAATTTTCTTTTTCATATTTTATGTACCTCCAAGGGTGATTATAGATGAATCTTTTTTTAATTCGATAGTTATTTCGATTTTTCTCGATATAACTATGAAGCTTATGATAACAATATTTAAAAACACGGATATCCATCCGTGTTACTTCAAGTATGTGATTGTCATACATTAAATGTTATAAATTGAATAGTCACCTGTACCTCTCAGGATCCATTTCTGTTGTGCCTTGACTTTTTTCACAACGGATTTTGCGACCTTGATTTTCTTATATGTAACTGTTAAAACTGCTTTCTTTGGCATCTTTTGTTTATAAGTCTCAAGCTTCTTCACATAAACAGCTGTTAAAAGTCCTTTCGAATTATACTTATTTGTAAAATAAGCGGCATCTGTATAATCACCTGGTAAATAGAATGGTTCTTTATATGATACGTACCCTTTTGCATCATTTTTATAAACAGTTACTTCATCTTCTACTAATAAGCCCTTCTTATACTTATAATGATAATAAGTGACCTGATTTCCACTTATATCTAGATAAGTATTCTTTACTTTCACAATATTACCTTTACTGTAGTAGAATTGGTGAATTGTTCGAGAGGTAGAGTTACTATCTTTAAAATTCTCAGTGAGTTGATCCAATTTTCCTTTTTTATAGAGTGGTGTGTTAGTCTCCTTTGAAGCATTTGACTGGTAAACGACTTTACTTAAGCGATTATTCTTGTATGAATAATACTGTGCACTTTTTAAATTTCCAGTACTTTTTTGAGCCACTTTGGTAAGTAAGCCACTCTTATTATAGGTCATCGTTTGACTCCGATAATTATAAGTATCTCCTTTAAAACGGTCAACGACATAAACTGTAGCTTTCGATTCAGCTGACACTGGTGTCATGGTCGATAAGACCATCGCAACTGAACATACACCCATACCTAACTTCATAAATTTCATAATCATCCTTCTTTCTTCATATCTCTACGGAATATTTTACACTTCCAAAAATCTTATGTAAACGACTCATTGTATATATTTATAACGTAATCATGGATATCAAATAACAGAAAACAGCTCATCACACCGGAGTGTCTTGAGCTGCTTTTCTATGATTATTCAACTTTTAAATATTCATTCTCTAAGATATTGGTCGTCTCATCTAATGGTGGTAACTGATCAAGTCCTTCATAGAGCTTTAATAAGTTCTTACCATTACGTGTTTCAAAAAGTTTTAGCGTATAGAGCACATCAAACTTATTGGTAATAGACTGATCAGTTAAAGCTGAGAAAGAAATGATCTGAATATTATTATTCTTAGCCATCTTAGAGAAGATTGTTAAATATGGTTCTGTCGATAATTCGCCATAAGGGTTATCAATAAAGATGACAGATCCTTTCGAACGATTCTTTACTAACTTCTCGCTTTCATCTAATGATAAGTAATTCATCATACAGACAATGATCGTAAAGGAGATCAAAGCCCCCTGGGCACCAGAAGCTGGGGCATCTTCCCAAGCTAATGTCTGGCCTCTCATCTGATCGTTATCAATCTTAATGACTTTGATACCAAAACGATCACGACAATAAACATGAGCAAATAAGTTTTGGGTATTGATTCTTTGATCAATATAGCTCTTTTGTTCTTCTTTCGACATAGTATCAGTTTGTAAGCATCTTTCTGTCATTTCATCAAGATATTCAGTAACTAGTGGACGTTCTGGACGATCCTTTAATTCCATATTGCTATGAGAAGAAGGAAGAACAATTTCAAACATCTTCTTTTCTGGTTCATCATCACGTAATGTCATAAGTGAATTACGATCGATCTTCTTAATCTCTTTATGGACTTCATCACAATATCTTAATAAGTTATCGGTTAAGGTATGCTTAGCAGCCATCACGCTGGCTAGCTGATGACGGGCATTTTCTAAGCGTTCATCCACTCGATTGATGGCTTCTTCAATCGTATCGACAATCACATCGGCATACTTATGATGTTTCTCATTTTCTTGATCAGAGAAGACCTGACTGATTTCTTCTTTGATCACCGTGAAGTAACCTGTCCCCACCTGTGGTTCAATGGCTCTATTTTCATCACAGGCATGAAGCAGTTTCTTCTTATTTTCTATAGCTGCTTTTATTTGGTCCACATAAGTTGCATACACTCGCTGACTCATTCTCTCAATCTCTTTTACATCACAATCATCTAAGTTTTCTTCTAAGGCGATTGGTGTTGTGATTTGATGTTTCATGAAGACATCATCATTTAAATACTGATTGACTTTCATGCCTACCTTTTCAAAAGCTAGACTTTCCTTGGTAAGCTTTTGTACTTCCTTCATGCATTTGGCAAGTTCTTGTTCAAAGATCTGAATGACTTCATCATAATCTTCTTTGATGATCTTATGTTCATCAAGCACATCACTATAGCCTAATTCATGAATACGAGCGATCGCATGATCCTGATCATTCTTTGCTTTTGTAGAATCATTACTCACTTGTCTTAATTCATGGTTATAGGATTTGAAATCTTGATCTAAGGATTCGTTTTCATCTTCTAATGTGTCTAAACGTTTACGATCATAACGAATAGTCTTCCATTCTTCATTTTCACTCTCATATTTTCTTGTGAAACGATTTCTGACTTCTTCAAAGGTAGCCTTTTCTTTATGATAACGCTTGTTGGCTTTTTTTAACTCTTCATCCGCTCCACTGGTACGCTGATTAATGAGTCTTTCTAAACCATCAAGCTGACCTTTCATGGTTTCATAATCACTAGGTGCATCATAACCTTCTGGGCATGACGTATTTGTGTAATGAACATACTTGTTATAATTGGACTTCACTTCTAAGACATCAGGTTGAAGCGTATTGATTTGATCCTGCGTTTTATTACGTAATGCTTCATTTTGTTCAATGAATGCATGCGCTTTTTCTTTCTGCTTAGTAAGCGTATCGATCTGATTCTCTAACTCATGCACTTCCTTAAGATTTCTTGCATATTCATCTTTGTGATGATAGAGATCCATGAATTCTCTTGTGAGTTCTCTATGTACTTCTCTTTTCTTCTGATTGTCACTAAGTTCTTCTTTAGAATCACTAAGATCTTGTTCAATCTTTGCTAAGTCCTCTTTTAAGCTTGTGAGTGTATTCTCATCTTCTTTGATCTTTGCTTCAATCTTCGTGATCTGACGTTTTGTATCGTTATAGTCTTCTTCAGTAAGATCTTTGGAATATTTGAGACTATTCAAACTATCTGTGAAAAAGGCTTCATTGTCCTTAGCTTCTTTGATCTGATCAGTGATCTGTTTAATCTTTTCATCTAAGATTTGCATTTGTGAGTCGACCCATTCTTTAGAGAAGAGCTTTTCATTTTGATGGAAGTAAGTGAGCCCACTACTCCCATCACCAGCAATCCACTGTGCCCCATCACCATCACTGGTTATATCTTCACGAGCAAAGAAGCTGACGGGTTCATCGACAAAGACATCAATACGACGCTTAATACGTTCAAGATCTTCCTTTTGTACAACTATAGAATAAGGAAGCATGGGATGCTTTTTTACAAA
>ONFH01000178.1 GCA_900317015.1 uncultured Erysipelotrichaceae bacterium
ATGAAGAACTTGGTGATCAGGTCGAATGGCATATGATCGGTCACTTACAGCGTAATAAAGTCAAATATATCATTGATAAGGTCGCCATGATCCATTCTGTGGATTCTTTACGTTTAGCAAAACAGATTGAAAAAGAAGCAGAGAAGAATGATCTGGTCATGGATATCTTACTTGAAGTGAATATTGCCAAAGAGGAATCCAAATGGGGCTTTAAGGAAGATGAAGTCTTAGATGCGGTCAAAGAGATCAGTCAGCTGCCTCATGTGCGCATCAGGGGTTTGATGACTAGTGCACCTTATACAACTGAACCAGAAACGAACCGTCCTTATTTTAAAGGCATGCGTTTATTATTGGAAAAGGTCAATGACGCACACATCGGGAATGTTGTCATGGATACCTTATCGATGGGAATGACGGCTGATTATGCCGTTGCCGTAGAAGAAGGGGCAACGATCGTGCGTGTTGGTACCGCCATCTTTGGAGAAAGGGATTATAACAAATAATATGTTTAAAGACATGCGCAGAAAGAAGCAGGCCCTAAGTGAAGAGGAGACGCTTAAAGTATTAAAAGAAGGGCAGTATGGTATACTTGCTCTTTTAAGTGAGGATGGCTATCCTTATTCACTACCAATCAATTATATTTATGAAGGTGGACATATCTACTTTCATGGTTCAATCGTAGGCCATAAGCTTAAAGCCATCAAGAAACATCCACAAGCGAGCTTCTCTGTTGTCTCAAAGCCTTATCAGGAAGAAGGCAAATGGTGGAATCAGTATGAAAGTGTCATCTGCTTTGGGACGATCTCCCTTATGGAAGGGGAGCATAAGTTAGAAGTTCTTAAGCGCATTGGAGAGAAGTATTATCCAGTAAAAGAAGAAGCTGATGAGACGGCTTTAAAAACATTAAGTCGGGTAAGTGTCTTTGATTTTAAGATCGAACATATGACTGGTAAACATATCAATGAAAAATAAAAGAACGGGGCGACCCGTTCTTTATTAGTCTCTGACTTTTAATAAGGAATACTGTGTTCCTGATAATTTTAATTTTAAGTCATTGATATTCTGTTTCGTCGTGATATAGATATAATCTTCGTCGATTGAATAAGATTCTTCATAATCAATGTTCAATGGCTGTTTGGCACGGACATAGAAACGGGAATCTTCAATTGGTGTGATGGCATCTGTATACGTGTAATCATGAGTCCATAATTCTTTATTATGAGTCTTCATGATATCAGATACAACGGCACTTGCCGTGACATAACGGCCAGCCCCTTTCCCATAGAAGAGGACATTTTCAACGTAATCGCTTGTGATCTCGACAACGTTGTACGCCTGCATAACGTTACCGACGATATCAGTCATAGGGACAAGCGTTGGTGAAACATCAATACCGATTGAGTTTTCTAACTTTTCTGCCTGAGCGATCAGTTTAATACGATAGCCTAACTTTTTCGCATAGTCCATGTCTTCTTTTGTGACATTACGGATACCTGTTGTGACGATCTTATCGAAGTCGAAGAAGATATGGAAAGCATTCATTGCTAAAATGGCGATCTTATGGGCGGCATCGTAGCCGTCTAAGTCTAAGGATGCATCAGCTTCTACGTAACCTAAGTTCTGAGCGATGCCTAATGCTTCTTTGAAGTCAAGATTATCTGTTTCCATTAATGTTAGAATGAAGTTTGTCGTGCCGTTTAAGATCCCTTCGATCTTCTTAATGTTATTGGCAATGAGTGATTCTCTTGCTGGTACGACAACCGGAATGCCTCCACCGACAGAAGCTTCATAAAAGACATTTACACCATGTTCTTTGGCAGCTGTAAAGATCTCCTGTCCATCATGAGCTAATAAAGCTTTGTTGGCCGTAACGACATGCTTACCTTTTTCAATGGCACCTAAGATGATCTTTTTCGCAAATGTTAGACCACCAATTAATTCCACAACGACATCAACGCTTTCATCATTTAAGACATCATTAAAATCTGTTGTATAGATCACTCCATCAGGAAGACCAGGGTTTTCTAAGGCACAGCCGTATTTTACTGTGACTTCTTCACCAATTTCTTTTTCTAGTCTTGCTTTCTCTTTTGTTAGGATATCAAGGGTCCCAAAACCTACAGTCCCCAAACCAACGATACCAATGATCATAAAACGTCCCCCTTTATCATATTTATTCAATATTTTGTTTATC